>JAYWGD010000115.1:0-2751 GCA_043778435.1 Myxococcales bacterium
CCTCGATGAGTGTTTGGTCCACCGCTGCAGTGTGCATGTTGGTTGCGCAATGGCCGTCAGGTGGCGCTGCAAGCAGCGAGGTGACCGGCGCGGTCACGCGGCCTCGGCCGCGGGCGCCGACGGGTGCCATCGCGGTGCTGGGGGGCGCAGCGATTTGCATGCATAGCGCGCAGCAGTTGCGTGAGTTGTACACGGAGGTGCCGCCAGGAGAGCCGCGCGCGGGGGTGTTTGCACGCGGGAGGGCGTTGCGCGCACAACCATGGGTTTTGCTGCGCCCGTGCGCGTATGAGCACTACGCGCTGGCGGCGGCTTATGGCGCACCCGAGCACGTGCGGGTGCTGCCTGCAGCGCCGCTGGGGGCCGAGTGCCCGCAGGTGTTGAAGGGCACGTCGATGCACGAGCAGCAGGGCCAAGCGCTGCGTTGATGCGTGTCGCCTCGGGTGCTTGTCGTAGAGACGACCGGCACCGGGCATTGACGCAGATCTCCGGCCATGCGAATGCTTCATGGGTGAGCTTTCCGAACGATTCGCCCCCATCGCCGCAGTCGTCGGTCCCCTCGACGGTGTACCTTCAAGCGGTTGCCAAGATGCTGCACGACGTGTTTCAAATCCCTCGTTTCTCGAACGAGAAATTCTTGTCGTGGCTCTATCGTCAAAACCCTCAGGGCGACGAAGTGGCCGTGGACGTCTTTCATGGCGATGTATGCAAAGCGCACTACTGTGTCATCCCGTGCGCCCTCGCCTCGAAGGAGGCGCGATTGGTTGGCGCGTTGTCACTGAACACCGCCGTCTCCTCGGACATTCGCCTGAAGGGCACCTTCTCTCGTATTGCCGAGGAATGTTATACCAAGGCGAAAGCTCAAGGAGTCACCGCCGTCATCGGTGTCGCGAACAACAACTCCACGCCGGGCATCGTGAAGCACCTTGGTTTTCGCCTGGTAAAGCCATTGCCCGTACTCATCGGCGCGCGCATGTCTTTGCGCCACAACAGCGTGATGAGTCATCGCGTAAGCGCAATGTCTGCAGCCGATCTTGAGCGCTTGCTGTCGAGCGTCGATTTCGATGCAACGCTGCGACCAGGGCGATGGTCGGTGGTTTGGAACGCGAAGCTTTTTGCGTGGCGGTTGCGATCCCCGGCGTCCAACTACATCCTGCATGTGAGCGACAATGCCCTCGCGGTCAGCACGCTCGAAGTGCAGCATGGAGTGCGTTTTGCGGTGCTGCTAAAAGTGTGTAGGCGCGGCCCGGGGGCGATACACAGCCGGCACCTTGCAAGCGCGGCCTGCAACGCCCATGGCGCCGCGTTCTTTGTGTACTCGGGCCAAAACGATGACGTTCAGTTTCACGGCGTGCCCGTGCCCATGCGATTCCGGCCGCGCCCCCTGAACATGATCTACCGACAGCTGACGACCGACGCTCCGGGCCAAAACGAGTTTGAGCTTGGCAACTTTGAGTTTCTAGATTTCGACGCCTACTAAGTCATGCGTGTACTTTACATACTCTCTCATCACGACGATGAATATGGCTGTGTGCCGCTCATCCGGAAGTTTGCTGCCCAAGGCGCCGAGCAGCATTTCGTCTTTATGACGGCATGCGGGGACACGCCACTCGCGCACAGACGTCAAGCGGAGTCCAAAGCATTTCTGGCTCATCTCGGCATACAAAATGCAGACTGCACCTTTCTTGGTTTCGACCAAAGTGTGGAGACTTACAAGCTGCATGAGCGTCTGGGCGCAGCGCGCAAGGCACTACACTCCTTGCTTTCCGATCACGCGTCGCCAGACGTGATTGTGACGCACGCTTGGGAGGGAGGGCATGTAGATCACGACGTATGCCACGCACTGGTCTGTGAGCTTCTGAGGCTTTTTCCAGAGTCAAAAGGGTTTCAAATCCCGCTTTATCACATGCTCAATCGACGCTGGCCCATCTTCCAGAGCGCCTCTCCGTTGCCCGACAACGGCGTAGTTCTACGCTTGTCGTTGTCGCACGCCGAGTGGCGTAACTACCTCCTTTTAGCACGTCACTTCGAAAGCCAATGGCGCGTCCTTCTTGTGCTGCTGCCCGTCATGTTTGCTTCGTTTGCGATGCATGGGTACCGCTATCAGCGCATCGAGCGCGACCGATGCCGAACGCGGCCACACCTCGGCCCCTTGATGTACGAGCAGACCTCGGCGCTTCGCTTCGAAGTCCTTTCAAAGATTTTGCAACGAGAATTGGACTAAGCCCTTATGAGCCTTTGGGAAGCCTCTGCTCGCCATCTTGCACCCATTCCGCGTGCATCGAGCGCACGGTTGGGTGTTCAGTTCTTGCTGACCACGGCCTTGTCGTACTTGCTTTTGTGGGCGCGCGCACCACGCCAATTGGTGATGTTTCCAGACTCGAAGGAGTACATCCAATTCGGCAAGTGGGCGGCCGCTGGCTACCCTCTCTTTCTGCGATGGGTTGGGCTCGGCCACCTCATGATGGTGCAAATGGCCTTGTATGCTCTCTCCATTGCGATCTTGGCGTGCTTCGTTTCATGGCGGTCCAAAGCTTGGGTCGGCGCGCTCGTGGCCATGGTCATCTTGGCCAATCCCGAGTCCAGCAGCTTCCCTTATGCGGTGATGTCGGAGTCTTTGTACCTGGTGTTGCTGAACCTATTTTTGGCCGTATGCCTGGTGTACCCCAAGCGGCAAACGTTGGGTCTCTCGGTGCTCGTCGGCATGCTGTGCGGTATTGCAGTATGCACGCGTCCCATCTCCTATCTGATGGT
>JAYWGD010000116.1:0-7940 GCA_043778435.1 Myxococcales bacterium
ATGCGGCGGCCCGAGGTGGTGGCCCGGTCTCGCAATGTAGCGAAGTCAGGGATAAGGCCGACGAACCAAAACAGCAGCGAGATAGTAAAATAGGTCGAAACTGCAAAGACGTCCCAGATGAGTGGACTCTTAAAGTTCGGCCACAAGAGCATCTCGTTTGGCAGCGGAAGCATGTAGTATGCAAACCATATGCGCCCAACGTGAATACCGGGGAAAACCAAAGCACAAATGACAGCAAAAATCGTCATTGCCTCGGCGAACCGATTGATGGCAGTGCGCCACTTTTGGCGAAACAAGAAAAGCACTGCGCTGATGAGCGTGCCTGCGTGGCCGATGCCAATCCACCACACAAAGTTTGTGATGTCCCAGGCCCAATAAATAGGCGCGTTGTTGCCCCAGACGCCTACGCCATTCCAAAGCAGGTAGCCGACCGCCACGGAAAATATCCCAAGAAAGGACAACGCGATTCCGAAGGCGACCCACCATGCTTTGGGTGCAGGTCGCTCGGTGACTCCGCAAACGACATCTGTGATCTCGGTGAAGCCCATTCCTGGCGCGAGCAGTGACTCTTCGCCAAGGGCTGCAATAGGAAGGTTACGATGAGCCATCAGACGAGCTCCGGATTGGGGTTACGGATTTTACCAAGGTGCGACGTGCGTGGCTTCGTGCCGATCTCGGCGAGCAATCGATACGCGCGATCGTTGCGTGTAAGCTCAGCGACACGGCTGCGCGGATCGTTGAGATCACCGAATGCGATGGCATCGGAGGGGCAAGCCGTTTGACACGCGGATCGCACGTCTCCGTCGATCAAAGCGCGACCTTCACGCCGCGCCAGGATCTTACCTTCCTGAATACGCTGCACACAGTAGCTGCATTTTTCCATGATGCCACGCATACGAATGGTCACGTTTGGATTCTTTTGCATCTGCTCGGTGTCTGGAAGAACGCCGTCCTCACCGTTGTAGTTGAGGTAGTTGAAACGGCGCACCTTGTAGGGGCAGTTGTTGGCGCAGTAACGCGTGCCGATACAACGATTGTACGACATGTCGTTAAGGCCCTCGGGGCTGTGCTCCGTAGCATTCACCGGGCAAACATTCTCGCATGGCGCATCTTCGCACTGCACACAAGCGATAGGTTGAAACACCACCTTTGGATCGTGCTCGTCGATGCCCACGAAGTAGCGGTCGATTCGGAGCCAAGACATTTCGCGGCCGCGCATCACCTGCTCTTTGCCCACAGGAGGCACGTTGTTTTCGGCCTGACAGGCGACCACGCAAGCGGAACAACCCGTACATGCGTTCATGTCGATCGCCATGCCCCACTTGTGGCCCTGGCTGTAGTCTACACGTTTCCACAGCGGAAGAACCTTCGGGTCAGGCGCTCCCGCACGAGAGTGCTTCGGGTCCAAAGGATCGATATGCGGGAACTGAACAAACTTGGTGTTTGCACGGAACTCCTCGAGTGTGCCGTCGATCGCAATGGGGCGCCCCTCCATCGAATGATGCGTTTGTGTTTGCACGAAACGGTACCGACCCGTGACCACATCAAAGGGCCCAGTCGGCCCAATGTGACCAAATGCAGGACCGTCTTCGCTCGCTTTGCCTAGGTCACGGAAATGACCAACAAGTGCGGCAGACTCGGCAGTGCTGAGCTTCTGCAAACGCACACCGTTGGCAAACCCCAAGGTGTCACTGCTACGGAACGACTCCACTGCAAAACCGTGCTTGGAGCCATAACGGCCTACATCCTGCTGGCCCCATCCGAGGCTCAACGCGAGCGAATTGTCTCCCTGCCCGGGCAGAACAAAGACAGCGATGTCAAGCGGAAGTACGCCATCTTTGGACAAGCGCACCATGTCGCCTGTCTCGAGGCTGAGGTCGGCCGCAGTCTTTACCGAGATGAAGGCGGCATTGTCCCAAGAGAGCTTGCTCACGGGACAAGGCAACTCGAGCAGCCACGGGTTATTGGCATGGCGGCCATCGTAGAGGTATGGGTGCGGCGCGAACGTGACTTCGAGTGCATCTTTGCTTACGGCAGCGCTCGTGCTCTTGGACCACGCTACCGCCAACTCCCCGAGCTTGGGCTCCCGGGCCGAAGCGAGCAAAGGCTGGCCTGCGATCACTCCGTGCTTAAGAGCGTCGTTCCACGCCTGCTCAAACGTGCCCTGGAGGCCAGGACGCTTCTTAAACGTCTCCTGCACGCACTCCATAGGCTTGGCCATGTCGCCAGCAAGCGCTGCGTAAATTTGCACGTCGGAAATGCCGCCGTGCAATGGAGCAATGAGCGGCTGTTGTACGCTGTAGGTGCCAGCGATGAGTGCATCGCCCCAGCTCTCAAGTTCATGCGCGCGAGGCGAATGCCAGAGCGCAAGCTTGGAGGTTTCGTCGGTGTGGGAGGCGAACACAATGCGCGTTTTGACCTTCTTAAAGGCCTCCGCAAATTTGAGATCCGCTGGCATGGTTCGCGCTGGGTCCTCGCCAATCGTGACGAGCGTATCCACCTTGCCAGCGGCCATGTCTGCGGCAAGAGCCTTGAGCTCTGAGGACACGACCGACGTTGCAACCGAAGGCAACGCGCTTTGCAAACCACCGAGTGATTTGTTGAGCAACATGGCAAGAGCCTGCACATTCGCTGGCTGACGGGAACCGACCAAAACCACGGCGCCGCTCTTGTGAACGGCCAGATCTTTTGCAATCGCTTTAATGGTCTTTGCGTCAAGCCCATTCACCAGGCCTTTGCTTACTGGAACGCCTGGCACAGCGACGCCGTGCGCCGTTGCAAGTTCGGTGCAGAGCGCAAGCAATACGTCGGCGATCTTTGCGGCAGGCACGCGGAAGCGATGATCGGCGGTGGAGCCGGTACTGGTGAGCGAAGGCTCGACCACGTAAAGGCGGCTCATGGTGCTGCTCACCGTGCGCACATCTCGCGAGGCTGCGAATTCCTTTGAAAGACGAACAGAATCAGGTTCTGTGCCCAAGAAGTCTGAGTCCAGCGCGACCACGACCTTGGCACTTTTGAGCGCGTAACTCACGAGTGTCGGAGAACCAAATGCGAGTTCTGCGGCTTTGTTGGTTTGCTCGTCGCTCACGGAAGCGTAGGTGACGAACTTGACGCCGCGAGCCTCTGCAGCGGTACGCAATCGCGCAAGTGTTGGCGAGCTGGTAGGCGGCACCAACACGCGCACATTGGCGGGGTTGGCAACAAGCGCGCGCCAAGCTGTGTTGAACGCCTCCCAGGTAGAGACCTTGGCGTCGCGCAAAGGAAGGCGCGAACGATCGGCGTCGTAAAGATCCCAGATCATGCCCTGAGTGCGCGCATCGGTGGCGCCCAGACTGTTTGGATGCTCCGGATTGCCATCGATCTTAGTCGGGCGACCCTCGTGGGTTTCGACGACCAATCCAACCGGGACGCCACGACTCTCGACGACCGTGGCGTAGCTGTAGCTCAGCCCAGGAATCGCATACTCAGGTTGCTTCACGTAGGGAAGAATCTTCTCGATTGGCCGGCGAGCGCAGGCCGCGAGTGCCGCAGAAGAGCCCGCAAACGCAAGGAAATTGCGGCGGGATGCGTTGTTCAGGTCATTAGGGTCGTTGGCATTCGGCTGCTTTGGAGTAGCCAACACCTCGAGATTGCGCAGGCCCTCGCCAAACTCCGCGTTTGCGTCGGTTGGGATTGCAGTCTCTCCAAGGTTGCGCCAAAAAGTTTGCGCGCCATCGGTGGGTTTCGGAAATTGGTAAGGATTGCGACGGCTCATCGGTGACACCCTGAACAATGCTGCGGGGGATGAACTTCGGGCGGAACGAAGCCCGGCGACTGGGATTTGTCCCACTCCATGTTGGTAACTTGGTCTTTTGGACGCAGATTTGGGGTCGGGTTGCGGTGGCAATCCAAGCACCAGGCCATGCTGAGCGGCTGGTCATGACGAACCACTTCCATCTTATCAACGCGGCCGTGGCAAGTAGCGCAACCAACGCCGACAGCGACGTGAGCCGAGTGGTTGAAGTAGGCGTGATCGGGCAGCTTGTGGATCTTGATCCACTCGACCGACTGACCCGTCTTAAAGCTCTCACGCACAGGCTCAAGGCGCTTGCTCTCGGACTTGATAACCGCGTGGCAACCCATGCATGTCTGGGTGGGCGGGACCATGGCATGCGCGGCGCTTTCAACGTTGGCGTGGCAGTAGCGACAATCCATGCCCATTTGCCCAGCATGCAAGCTGTGACTGTACGGCACCGGTTGGACCGGGGCGTAGCCTACGTTGAAGTTTTTGGGGCTGGCATAAAACCAGACGGCTCCAACCAGGAGCGCTCCACCGACACCTGTAGCGACGGCAGCGACGAGAGGGAGTTGGTTCAATGACCGAGGGAAGATCTGCATCTTGCTCTACGGTGAGAGGGACCGCGGACGGACGACGAACGTCGCCACGCCTACGAGGGAATGCTGCCCGCATTCCTAGGGTTGCCTAGGTCTAGGCTTGGTTCTTATATTCCTCGAAACCGGGAGTTACAAGAAAAAGACACCATGTGTTAGACGGCGAAAGCGCAAGGAAATTTTCTACGTCCGCGAGCCTGCCACATGTGGGACCGCGACCGCTATGGTCGGAGCAAGAGTGAAGATTTTTTGCACTGTGCAGTTGGTCCTTGGGAAATCTCTCGAGTACGCTTTGCAACGCGGGCGGCGGGATGTTTTCTCATCGATATTTGCACCCTGTGAGCCGGTAATCGTTTTTCGCGTGTTTCCCCGCCAAACTCAGTGCAGAGAGATCGGAAGACAAGATGAGATTTATGCATAGCAAGCGTGCGCGCACAGGTGCAATCGGGGTTGTGGCCCTCGCGGCCTTGGCAAGTTGCACCGCGACCGCCGTCGAGGAGGGCACTGAAGCTGACGCTATTACTGCGGGCGAGGTCGCCAACCCCGACAACCCTTTTTATTGGGCGCCGGTTTCATTTGCCAACTTCGCGGAATTCCAAAGTATCGCTCTGTCGGATTTTCTTGACGATACCGACCCGTTGTCGGCACGTCTCCAGAGAATTACGGATGAGATTGACGCAACGATGCGCGCGACGCCGGGCCTCAGCAGTGCCAACATTCCTCGTCCGGTCATCAAGGTGCTCAAGTCGTCCTCTCACATGGAAGCGTTTTCCTCTGGCATTTTTGCGAAGGGTGCAGTGCGGATTGGACCGACATCGGAAACAGGAAGCGGGCGAGTAGTACGAGCACTTATGCCGGATGCTGCAGGCTTTACGTTGCACGACGGGGTGAGCGGTCAGATATCTTCAATTTCCGCATGGAACTCAGGCCCTTTCTTTCTTGACGCCGTGCAAAGAAAGTTCCCGAATTGCAACGCAAAGTTTGCCAACGGACGCACGCAGCTCTCGAAGAAGTGTGCGGTGTCTCCAGAGTTTGGGACTGATGAGCTTGTTCTGCCGGCGACCACTCAATTTGTTGTCGTTAGTACCGACCTCATTGCAAAAGTGACCAGTGAGCTAAGCATGAGATTCGTTCTTGCCCACGAGCTTGGGCATTTGTACCGAGCTCACTCTTCGAGCCTCACGCCAAGCAAGTATAAGTTCTGGTACGAGGTTGGCTTTAGTCAGCCAAGGCGCCCGGTGCCGGCGTCCGACCAGGTGCGGCTAAAAGCAAAGTACGATTACAAGCCACTGGTGCCCGATGCCTTGTGGGATGTCAGCGCCGCGGTTCTCCCTGCCTCATTGCGTACCTTGCCTCTCACGCTGGCAAAGATCACAGAGTCGAGCAGATTCTTGAATTCCCATGCTGGAGTGGCAGATTGCCAAGGCTATGCCAAGTGGGCTGCGCGGCCACGCGCTGCGGATGACTTGTTTGAAGCACTGCGCGCGCCGTCGCTCCCCGACGATTTGGTGGCAAGCTACCTTGAGCTGGAGCAAGCCGTAGTGAACTGTACGGCTCCCGTGAAGTTCACCGACAATCCTGCCGCGGGATTTGCCAGCGCCGAGATAGGGACTGGCCTCTTTGACCTTACATCGGCGACGATCGATGGCAATCGCTTTGATTTGTTGGCATTGAGGCCAAAAGCAAACGAGACGATGAAAGACTTCATCGTCTCGGCGACGGCCGCATCCAAAGACGAACTGGCGAGACAAATGTCCATTCGTGAGTCGATGCGCAACAACCAAGTCGGTCTCTACACAAACGAGCAAGAGGCGGATGAGATTGCCGCCGAATTTCTTGGTCGCCAGGGATACTCACGCGACGAGATTTTGGAGTCTGTTGCAGCGGCATGGGCAGCACTTGAAGTTGACTCAACACTTTCGGAAAGCCTAGCTCTGCGCGCGCCGGAAGAAGCTCCAGCTGCCATTTGCTTGAAGTGGGCGCGCGACGGATTTACCACAACCACAGCCTCCGGAGCGAAAGCGCCCATCCTGGTGAGAATGGGTAACCTAGAAGAACCACATCACAGCGACTGCTATCGCCTCTACAATACGTGGCGAGAGGTTCGCTCACATAGCTACCCTGCGGCAAACAAACCGACGAGCGATGTCAAATGGACAGATATCGTTGGTCGCGCCGCTGAGCTAAGCGAGCCCTAGCAAGGCGTTCTGGCGGCGCGCTCAAGCTCGCCGAAAGGATCGACCAAGGCGCGCGCGATACCGTTCCAGGTGCCGGCTCCGCGCGCCGCATTCCACAAGGCATAGCGCCCCTCGCCCACAGCCAAGCCCGCAAGCGGTGTGTAGACCAAGTCTTGGGCCGACGGACGCGCGCCGCTGGTCTCAATCGCATACTCCCACGCCGTTGACGCGACCGCGCCAAAGGCCAGTGCGCCTTGCCACGAAAATCCACAGCGCCGCGCACGAAGATAGGATTCGCTACCAAACAGTGCGTGTCCGCCAACGTTGATTAGGACACTGTCATGGTCCCAACGAAATGCGGGCTCCTGCGCGTCGAACAGCGGCAAGCGCGTGTACGCGTCGCTGTATCGGCGCCCCAAATAGGGTGCATCGAACCTGGCAAACTCGTTGGGCCAGAGCCATGCCTCACTCGTGCGCATCACAAGCATCAGGCCTGCGGTGTGCAGAATGGGCACGGTCCAGTTGCGCTCTACAAGCAGCGTGACAGGTGGCGCGGTTGGCTCCACAGTGGCTGCGCCGGCCGCCGCCGAACATGTGCATAGTACACCTAAGACCATGCAAGACGCACGCTTCACGGCAGGGCCGGAAGCTCGGTGTCTTTGGTGGGCGCAGGGACCTCGGCGGGGGCCGTATGCGTACTTGCAGGAGCGGCAATCGGCGCCGGTGACGTCGTCACTGTTGATGTGCTCGCAGATTTTGGCCCCGCTTTGGCTCCAGGCTTGGCCGGCAGTTTGAGCGGCGGCCCCGCAGGCGGCAATGCATAGAGCACGACAGGCTTGCCCGCCTCAAGCTGCTCCGTGCGGCCCTTGCGGTTGATGCGCTCGAGAAGCACGACGTTCACCTTCTCGCGCAACGCAACCTTCGCCAAGGTGTCGCCTGCTTTGGCGTTCACAACTTTGCGCGTGCGGCCCTTGGTCTCGAACAGCGCAAAGAACTCTTCCGTGCCCGGGCGCACAATCACGGCGTCCTCATCGGCCAAGTATCGCACTTGCCGCAAGTCTCGCCCCACCTCGGGAAAGACTTGCAGCGTCATGCCTTCGTGTAAGCGGACGGTGGCAGTCACGGCGTTCCAAGACTCCAAGTCGCTCACCGTGACACCAAAGGCCACAGCGACATCGGGGAGCACATCGCCGCCTACAACGGTGTAGAATGCACGCGCACGCCCTGCCGGGATATGCACGTCGCGGGGCACCACCACAGCGACCTTGTCTTTGGTAAGCGGCGCCATTGCTGCCGTGCGATGAGGCACAAAGAGCACGGTCCCGGGTCGCAAGAGCTCGTCCGACTTGAGGTCATTAAGCTGCGCGACTTGTTTTGGTGTGCCATGCACAC
>JAYWGD010000117.1:0-2743 GCA_043778435.1 Myxococcales bacterium
GCTTGCTCGTAGGCGAGGCGTGCCCGCGCAGTGCTGAGCAAGTCACGGTCTGTCCCTAGAGGTAGCGTGGTTTGGATCAGCGGATCGATCCCGTCGCGGAGCGCGGCGCAGGCAGGGCTCTCGTGATCCGTAAAGCCTCGCGCCACGGCTGCACGATTGGTGCATACTGCAGCAAGACGAAGACGCAAGCCCTGCAATCTGTAGGTGTCTTTGAGCAAAAGAACGGATCGTTGCACCACCTCGGCAGGAGGCGCGCTGATGTCTCCCGCGAGACGGACAATCACAATGACAAGCTCGAGCACTGGAACCGAACAAGTGTGCCGGCCTTTGGTGTCTGCGCTCAAGCGAGAAATGCCGGGTCCGGTGTAGAACTCGCGTAAGTTGAGGAGCGTGCTAAGCCTCGACAGCATTCTCGCCGCCCAAGAACGCATCCGCGGTCGTGTATTGGTTTCGCCTTGCGCCGAGGCCTATGGCTTGTCCGAGCGCACAGGTGGTCGGGTTGCGCTCAAGCTTGAGAACTTGCAGCGCACCGGGTCTTTCAAGGAGCGTGGTGCTTGCAACAAGTTGTCGCTGCTTTCGCCCGAAGAGCGGGCGCGTGGCGTGGTGGCTTCAAGTGCAGGAAACCACGCGCAAGGCGTGGCCATGCACGCTCAGTTGCTTAGGATTTCAGCCACGATTGTGATGCCCAAGACCACGCCCTTTATAAAGGTGGACAATACACGCAAGTGGGGAGCCTCTGTGGTGCTTCATGGGGATTCGTACGCCGAGGCTTACGCTGAGGCGCAGCGTATTCGCACGTCGGAAGGGCGCATCTTTGTGCATCCTTTTGACGACGAGGATGTGATCGCGGGGCAGGGAACTCTGGGCCTGGAGATTGTCGCGCAACGGCCAGACGTAGAGGTTGTGGTCGTGTGTTTGGGCGGCGGCGGCCTTGCGGCTGGAGTGCTCACGGCCATTCGCGCAAAGGCGCCGCGCACGCGTGTGATTGGCGTGCAAACTTCAGCCATGCCATCGATGCAGCGCTCACTTGCGGCTGGGGCTCCACTCAGTGTTCCTCCAGTACGCACACTTGCCGAAGGCATTGCCGTGAGCACGCCGGGAGCGCTCACGTTTGCCGCGCTGTATCACGCGATTGATGATGTGGTGACAGTGACCGAAGAGGAGATCGCGTCGGCCATCTTGTTTTTGATAGAGCGCGAGAAGACCGTTGCGGAGGGCGCCGGCGCCGTCGCCGCTGCAGCCCTCTTGGCTGGAAAGATTGATGCGCGCGGAAAGTCGGTGGTGGCGACGGTGAGCGGTGGCAACATCGACGTCAATATGCTGGCGCGCGTGATCGAGCGAGGCCTGGTGAGCTCGGCGCGACTGCTTCGGCTCACGGTCAACTTGCCGGATGCGCCAGGGGGCCTTGCCCGCTTGGCGGCGTTGCTTGGAGACGAGGGCGCCAACATTTTAGAGATCGTGCACCAACGTGCTTTTGCGGAGGCGTCTTGGCCCGAGGTCAGCGTGGATGTCGTGTTGGAGATCCGCGGCAGCGAGCATGCAGCGCGTGTACGCCGTCGTTTGGCGACCGAAGCGTATCGGTTTCACTGAACTTTCGTGGTGGCGTGCGGCGCCACGGAGTATTTGCACGCAAAGTTGGCGAGGTGCTTGCCCCGGCAGAGGTCGTCGCGCGATACTTACATTCTGGCAATGGCAACCGACGCATCGCCAAACACAAGAGGCCTCTCCGAGCATGACCTGCCCGAGAGCCAGGCGTCGTTTGGCAAGTACCACATTTTTGCAACCCTGGGGCGCGGCGGCATGGCCGACGTGTACCTGTCGGTGGCACGCGGGCCCATTGGATTTAACAAGCTTGTGGTGGTCAAACGTTTGCGCGCTCAGCTCGCCGACGAATTGGCTTTCCGAGAAATGTTCTTGGACGAGGCGAGGCTTGCGGCCCGTTTGAACCACCCCAACATCGTGAACACTTACGAAGTCGGCGAACACAAGGACAGCTACTTCATTGCCATGGAGTACCTTGAGGGACAGCCGCTCAACAAGGTTCTCAAAGACTCGATTCGAGGCCGCGTGCCGCTGTCCTATGCGATTTGCGCACGCATCGCGGCCGACGGACTGTCGGGTTTGCATTACGCGCACGAGCTCACCAATTACGACGGCCGACCGCTAAAAATCATCCACCGTGACATCTCGCCTCACAACCTGTTTGTGACTTACGAAGGCCAAATCAAAGTGGTCGACTTTGGTATCGCCAAAGCGGCGCTCTCATCGACGGAGACCGAGGCCGGCGTGCTCAAGGGCAAGGTCGCGTACATGGCCCCGGAGCAAGCCATCGGCGCTGGCATCGACTGCAGAGCGGACGTATTTTCGATGGGAATCGTGCTGTGGGAGCTTGTCGCCAGACGCCGTCTTTTTCAGGGTGACAACGCAGCGGTGACCTTGCACAAGCTCATGAATGAGCCGATCCCGAACGTTGCTTCGGTGGTGCCATCGGTACCTGCAAAGCTCGATGCGATCATCGCTAAGGCTTTGTCCAAAGATGCCGACGACCGATATTCGAGTGCGCTGGAGTTCCGCCGCGCACTCGAGGAGTTCATTGCGATGAGCGGTGACTCTCCGCGCCCCGATGTGATCGCCGAAACAATGGACACGTTGTTTCATTCCACGCGCGAAGAAGTGTCGGGAAAAATTCGCGTGTACATGTCACGCTTTCAGGCAGAAGGTGCGCCGCCGATTTCGATGCATC
>JAYWGD010000118.1:0-2738 GCA_043778435.1 Myxococcales bacterium
CCCACGTAATCTTGCGCGTGTCGCAACCGTGCCGCATGGGCGAGCGCATCGTCCACTGAGGTAAGCGTATAGGCGCCGGGAGGCGGAGCATCTTCGGTCTCATAGGGCTCTGGCGCCTCTGAGAGTGGCGCCTCGCGCATCACGACGGCCATTTCTTTACGCACGGCCGTGCTCTTGTCCGACTGTCCGAGCACGTCGAATGCACTGGCGAGAAGGCTCAGTGTGGAAATGTTGCGAGGGTCTTCCTGAAACAGAGGCTGCAATATTGAAAGGGCGCGCAGCGCGTCGTCGCGTCCGTTCGATGCAATGTACAAGCTTGCGAGTTCTCGCGCGCGTGCCTCGTTGGGAGAGATTTGTAGGGCGCGTTGAAGCACCTTGATGGCGTCATCGCGACGGCCGGCATGCACCAAAATGGTGGCGGCTCGGCCGAGTTCCTCGACGGCGCCTACAGAATCACTCATGCGCAATTGCGCCTCAGCCAAGCGAATGCGGAGCAGAGGATTGTGCGGCTCCAGCGTGGTCATGCGGCGCACGACCTCGGTTGCCTCACGCTCGCGCTTTTGGCCTTGTAGACGCGCCGCAACTTCGTCGAGGACCGCCACGGCCTCACGCGCCAAACCAAGCTGCTCATAGAGCTCGGCAAGCTTTGGTGGGATGTGTGCATAGCGGTCCACGGCCGATGGCGTGTACTTGGCAACGATGTCACGAATCTGCTTGTAAACTGCAATGGCTTTGAGCGCGAAGCCTTGGCTCGCATACAGGCGCCCCACGCTCTCGTAGGTGGAAATGGCTTCTGAATAATTGGTGGCCTTGATCTGCAAATCGCCTATGCGGAGCAGTGTTCGCGCGTCGCTTGGGTCGGCCTTGACGAGCTTCCAATATTCCTCGACAGCCTTGTCGTAGCGTTTCTTGTCGGCAAACTTTTGTGCCGCGGCAAGGATTTGTTCTCGGTCGATGGCCAAAGCTCGGTCCTTCAGTTCTGAACCCTACAAGCGGTAGGCTCAAGAGCACTTACGCTACGCGTTTCATACCCCTCACGGCAAGGATGGAATCCCCGTTGCAATCAACGCATCACAGCAAAAAGCTTTTGAGAATGGCCAAAATCACAATGGCAGAACTGAGCCCAAACGTCGCCCACAAGAACCATGGGGCCGGAGCCTTGTCCGAGGTACCGTCAGCGAATTTACGCAACTTTGCTCCCGCCACATCGTGCAAGCCAAAAAGCAAGACCGCGAGCGTGAGCTTGGCGTGCATCCATGGCATGTGCGCGTAGTCCTTGGCAGACTCCACAAAGCGATAAAGCCCGAAAGCGAGCGCGGCCCAACGTGCAGGGCTTGCAATATTCTTGTGCAGCTCGCGCGCCAACACGCCACGCGCGCGCAAGGCCGCGGTGTCGAGCGAAGCTGGCCGCACCAAGTACAGGGCTGAGACAAGTGCGCCTACCCAGATGCAATCAGCAATGACGTGTAGAGCAACAACCAGTTGGGCAAGCGGAAACATGTTCACTCGCTTAACACGTGTTAGCGTTTGGGGCATGGCTTCAAACGTCGTTCATCGCGCGCCTTTTTTTGACACATCCACGGGGGGCGTAGATGACGCCATTGCCAGGCGATTGCTTGGTGTGGCGCTTTCGGCAGGTGCCAGTTACGCGGACTTGTTTTTTGAGTACCGATCGTCCTTTGGCATCTCGCTTGAGGAAGGGATTGTCAAAAGCGCATCCAAGTCGGTCTCGATGGGGATGGGCGTACGGGCGCAAGTAGGTGACAAGACGGGTTTTGCTTATGTTGAAGACTTGAGCTGGCCTGCGATGGAGCGCGCCGCACGCGTGGCGTCGGAGATTGCTGAGCATGGCGGAGGCTCGGCGCCGGAGAGCTTGGCCAAGGTGACACAAGCCGCACGCTATGAGCTCGCCGAGCTCAGCAACGACGTGTCTGCCAGTGTAAAAAAAGACCTGCTAGAACGCGCCGCAAAACGCGCTCATTCACGGGACGCGCGCGTGCTCAAAGTAGAAGCCAGCTACGTCGAGGAAATTCGTGAAACCCTTCTTTTTACCAGCGAAGGAAAACGAAGCCAGGACATCCAACCCTTGCTTCGTTTCGGCGTACGCGTGGTGGCCGAAGAGAATGGCAAGCGTCAGGAAGGAAGCAGTGGCGGAGGCGGACGTGCGGGCCTCGCATACTTCGACGCACATAGCCCCGAAAGTCACGCCGACGAAGCGGTACGCCAGGCCTTGGTGATGCTCGATGCGCGCGAAGCACCCGCGGGCGAGATGGAGGTCGTGTTGGCACCAGGCGACAGCGGCATTCTTTTGCACGAGGCCGTAGGCCATGGCCTTGAGGCTGACTTTAACCGCAAGCGCACCAGCAATTACACCGACGCCATTGGCACGCGCGTCGCGAGCGAACTCTGCACGGTGGTGGACGATGCCACCTTGGGTCATAGCCGCGGCAGTCTTAACGTGGATGATGAAGGCAATGTGCCCGGCGCCAGCACGCTCATCGAAAACGGTGTGCTTGCAGGGTACATGCATGATCGCCACAGCGCAGCACACTTCAAGGTGTCGCCTTCGGGCAACGGCCGACGCGAATCCTATGCTTCGGTGCCTCTGCCGCGCATGACCAACACATTGCTACGCGAGGGCAAATCGGATCCCGCCGAGGTGATCGCCAGCGTGAAGCGCGGCATTTATGCCAGCAAGTTTGGTGGTGGGCAGGTCGATATTTCTGATGTCTTTTTTA
>JAYWGD010000119.1:0-2734 GCA_043778435.1 Myxococcales bacterium
ACTCGGCCAACCGTGCCGACTCCAGATGATCTTCTTGTCGCAGCGCATGACACAGTGCCAAAGCGACTCGTTCAATCTCGTCAATAAGTGTGGAAAATCGGCTCGCAGGGCAATTAACGTGCTGCGTCATAGTGGCATATTGACGACTCTGTGCGTTATGCGCAAGCGCTACTGACGGCCCCCTCGTAAAACCAGAGTGTACTACATGTGGGTGCGGGCACCCTGGTGTGCTTGAAGCGCTTTTCAGGGCTGCTGCACAGGTGCGAGGGTCACGAGACCCACCAGATCTGGGTGCAATTCTACATGCTGGGCCGAGCGCAAACGCTGCAGCTCGGCGTTGCGCCCTTCTTCTTGGCGCTCCTTCAACAAGGTGGATGCAATCTGCACACGTGCATCCTCCACGCTTCGCTTTTGCGCCTTGAGCGATCCCCTGCGCCACACCACTGCCCAGTAATTCCCCTCGCGTACCGGCGCGGTAGCCCATTCACCATCTTTCACCGCGAGCGCTGCGCGGTACACCGCCGGGTCGGCATTGAGGCCGGCCTCATTGGATCGGCCATCAGGCGAGACGAACCCCAAATTGCCACCTCGCATGCGCGTCGCTTGATCAATGCTTTTTTCGAGCACCAAGCGACTCCAAGTCTCGGCGTCGGTGGCTTTGCTAAGGTCGCGCAGAACGGATTTGGCTTGCTTCTCATCGTCGACAAGCAATCTCCAAATCTGAACGCGTTCGGGTGTGTCGAAGTCACTACGATGTGCTTCATAATAGGTTGCAACGTGCTCGGGGGTCACAGGCGGCACACGGGCCTTGAGCACCGCAAGCGACGCGTTGGCCTGAGCGCGACGAAGATGCCAGCGAACGCGGGCATCCCTGACCACGACACCAGCTTTGGCTTCCTGGGCCAGCATTTCGTCGTACAAGATGCCCTCTTCGAGCACTTTGCGCGCAAGCTCGGGCTCACTCAAGCCCATGGCCTCACGCTGAAATGCAGGCAGCGCGCGCATCCGAAACTCGACCTCAGAGCGCTTCACCGTGGACGAGCCAACCCGAGCGACGATGGCATCTCCTTCGCTGCTCGCGTGCCCAGCCACAGCTGCCAAGAAAGACACGGCGAAACCAAAACACGCACGACCCAAGAGACGGAACGAATGCATAGAATCCACGGCACCGAGCGGTAGGTTCATGAGACGCCGCAGTCAACCCATTCTTTGCTAGACTCTACAAGTCCAATGCCATGCTAACCGAGCGCAGACAGATCCTCTTGGTCGACGACGAGCCGAACCTTCGCAAGGTACTCAGCGTCCAGCTTCGCCGTGAAGGGTATGACGTATTGCCAGCTGAAGATGGCGAGCAAGCGCTGAGCCTCCTCCGAGAAAACCACATTGATGTCGTACTCACAGACTTGCGCATGCCAAAGCTAGATGGCATGGGTTTGCTGACCGAGGTTGGCAAGCATTTTACAGGTTTGCCTGTGATCATGATGACTGCCCACGGCACGGTAGACACCGCCGTAAGTGCGCTAAAGCTGGGTGCATTTGACTATTTAACCAAGCCCTTCGACAAGGACGAGGTGCGCATCGTGCTCGCCAAAGCCCTGCGTACGGCAAGCCTTGAGGCAAGCCATGCAACGTTCGGAACGACGCGCGGCAAGTTTGGCATCGTAGGTGAGTCTAAAGAATTGCATGAAGTCTACACGCTCATAGAGAAAGTCGCAGACACGCCCACGACAGTGCTCATCCGCGGCGAGAGCGGAACCGGCAAAGAGCTCGCCGCGCGCGCGCTGCATGAGCAATCTCGACGCGCCGACAAGGCTTTTATTAAGGTGAACTGCGCGGCCATCCCCACCGACCTCATCGAGAGCGAATTGTTTGGCTATGAACGCGGCGCGTTCACGGGGGCGGTGGCAAGCAAGCCCGGGCGGTTTGAGCTGGCACATGGCGGGACGCTCTTTTTGGATGAGATCGGTGAGGTGTCGGCCGAGATGCAAGTGAAGCTCTTGCGCGCACTTCAGGAGGGCGAATTCGAGCGCGTGGGAGGAGTTCGCACGACGCGGGTAGATGTGCGTGTGGTTGCTGCAACCAACCGAGACTTGGCCAAAGACATGGCCGCCGGAACATTCAGACGCGACCTATACTACCGACTCAACGTGGTCTCGTTGCGGATGCCGGCATTGGCCGAGCGCACGGCAGACATTCCACTTTTGGTCGAACATTTTTTGACTAAATTTAACGCGAAATTGAGCAAAAGAGTGGAGAGCTGTGGGCCCGAGGCGATGGCTGCACTCATGAGCTACGCATGGCCGGGAAATGTTCGGGAGCTCGAAAATGTGATGGAGCGAGCGGTATTGTTTTGCGACGGCAGCGAGCTCTTGATGCAAGACTTGCCCGAGGAACTCACGGGCGTTTCTTCGGCATCTGGGGATGAATCTGACCTGGGGTTTGGTGATGCTTTGGCCCAATCGGGCGAAGGTGGCCTCAAAGAGCATGTGCGAATGGCGATGGCAAAATTGGAGCGCGAGCTTGTGAAACGCGCGCTGGAACAGTCGGGCGGCAACGTGACGCATACCGCACGCCTTCTAAAGATCTCTCGCAAGGGCTTGCAGCTCAAAATGAAGGAGCTTGGCCTTCGCGAGAACGATGGCGAGGGATGACGCGCGCGTGTGATATGCGTGCATGTCGCACGCGTTTTGCGCCCTCACCGACTGGAGATTTGCACCTTGGATCCATTGCGGCC
>JAYWGD010000120.1:0-7876 GCA_043778435.1 Myxococcales bacterium
CTTGGCATCTTTGGGCGCCATGGCGGCGGGGCTGGCGCATGAGATCAAGAATCCCCTGGGGTCGATTCGTGGTGCGGCCGAGTTGCTCGAAGACACGGCGACCGATGATGCTGCGCGCGAATTTGTGGGCGTGATTTTGGAAGAGACTCAGCGCCTCAACCGAGTCGTCACTCAGTTTCTCGACTACGCGCGGCCGCGGAGCGGCGACCCTAGTTCTGTCGATCTCAACGCGGCCGTGGAGCGCACGATCACCATCGTGATGCAAGAAGGGCATCCGGGCGTGAACTTGCAGTTCGACTTGGCGCCTGATCTTCCCGCCTTGCGCTTGGATGTGGAGCATCTCCGGCAGGCATTGATGAACATTCTCAAGAACGCGATTCAGGCGATGGATGGTCACGGGACGGTGCATATTTCAACACGCTTTCGGGCTGAGCCCACGTTCGCCGGACGTGGATCGCTCAGTGACATCTGGCCGCGCGTCGAGCTTGCGGTGTCGGATAGTGGGCCCGGCCTCAGCGAGGCCGCACGCCGAGACTTGTTCGTGCCCTTCTTTACGACCAAGAGTCACGGCACGGGGTTGGGCTTGGCCATCAGTCAGACCTTGATGCAGTCTGCGGGAGGGCGCATCGAGGTCCGAGCGAGTGATCGATCGCAGCGCCCGCATGCAGGCGCGACCTTTGTGATCGTGCTGCCTGTGGCGCCATTGTCCGTGTCCCAAAGGTCCACAGAGGACGCCATTGCATGATGGGCTGTTGAGTTCCGCGCCACAGCGAATGTACACGGATGAGAAACAAGTGCGGGATGCACCCACATGCTGCGCGATGTGACCTCGCCTGAACGCTTGGACATTTGAGAAGATCATGCGCAAGCATCTCACGAACGATTTCTTGAGGCTTGGGTTGGCCCAACTCTTGCTTAGCTGACATGATCAGCGTGCTTCACAAAGGAGACTCTCATGCGCACAACCATTCTTCCTCTGCTGGTTCTCTCTCTAGGCGTATCGGGGCTCGCTTGCTCCAGCTACGAGAAAGACGCAAAGCTCTCCCCTCCGAAAAAGGATGTGGTTACCGCAAGCTACAAGGTGAAGGCTGAAACCTTTATTCCGAGCAATGCGTTTGCATGCGCTGCACAAGTGAGCGCGGAGCTCAAGACGCCGGTCAAGGATGCAAACGGCGCAAAGATAGACAACGACAAGCGCACCGGCACCGTGACCATTCCTACAGAAATTTTCAACAAGGCCAAGGCCGACTTGACGGTGGGACGTGTTGTGGCGCTGGCAGGCAAAGTGGGCAACACAACCAACACCACGGGCACCAGCTTTGTGGTGGATGCAATCGGAGCATCCGGCAACAAGACGGTTCTTACGGTGACCTTCGTGATGTCCGAAAAAGCGTTCGACGAGCAAAATATGGACGTCGACATCAACGTGGGCACCACGGTCGATCTTCCTGCAGAGTGCACGTCATCTGGCGTCTACATTCCGCCCGCGGAGCGCACCGGCGGTACCGGCGGTGCGGGCACTGGTGGAGGCAGCGGCGGGACGGGCACTGGTGGCGGCAGCGGCGGCACTGACACCGGCGGGACGGGCACTGGTGGCGGCAGCGGTGGGACAGGCACTGGTGGCGGCAGCGGTGGGACAGGCACTGGTGGCGGCAGCGGTGGGACAGGCACTGGTGGTGGCAGCGGCGGGACGGGCACTGGGCCCGATACGGGCTCCGGCGGGGGCACCGGACCAGACGACCCTGCGATACCTCGGAGTGGCGAGGTGGCCAGCTCCACGACTTCCAATGCCACGGAGGACGGCGAGCTTACACCTGTCTTGCCCGGCCCCAATTCTGGTGGCAGTGATTTGCCTGCCACGACGGCCGAGGACCGTCCGTTTCGCAATCGCCCCGGTCTGCATTTTGAGATTCCGCCGCGCAAGCTTTTCGAGCTGGAGAAGACGTTTAAAGCGAAGAATGGCGGCAGTGTCACAGGGTCTGTGCGCGGCGATTTGCTTGCGGCTTACATTGATGTTGTTGGCCGCCTCAAGGTGGATGGAAAGTTGGCAGTGAATCCTTGGCTTCGCGTCGGTTACGAAGCCGAGATGGAGGCGAAGATCTTGGTGGGGATCGCGCTAAAACTCGCGTTGGCCAACGCCAACGGTGAGGCTGGGCCTGTAGAGTTCATCGAGGATGTGGATGCCAAAGTGCACCACATCAATGTGGGCTTCGGCACAGTCGATCTCAAGCGCCGCTTTCGCATCGAATGCAAAGGCGAAGGCACGGCGGGGCTGACGATTAAGGCCGGTGCAAAAGCGACGGGGACGGCATTTGCCGGCGCTCGAGCAACATTACGATTCCCTTACTGGCCCGTGGTTCCGAACCTTGAGCTCAAGCCCGAGTTTGAGCTCAAGGTGAAGGCTGAACCTATTTTTGAGGTGGCCACCGACGGCGACTTCAACGGCACCTGCTCGGCCGAGCTTCGCTACAGCCTCAACACGTGGGGCAGCGCTGATTCTTGGATTGCTGCAAAAACCTACGTCGTGGGAGACCCTTCTCCCTCCGCCGAGTGCAATCTTTGGGGCGGGCTTCGTGGCGACGCTTCGGTAAACATCCCCGTCGTGCCTACTTGGGAGCCCAACATCTTTGATCTCAAGGCTGGCGTAGGCGGCGGCAAATGTTCTAACCAAAACGCGTCGGATGTTTGCTTGAACCAAGCGGATGGCAGCTACTGCGACCCGAACGACGAGGCCCATGCCTATGTGTGCTCGGGCGGAGCATTGTCCGGAAATGGTGTATTCTGCAAGAGCGACAAGCCCGCGTGCAAAACTACGGGCAAGAGTCAGACCAGTTGTGAGTAAGTGAGATGTCTGGCTGCGTGTAGGCGCAGTGGCCAGCTTATCCAAGAGCGCTCTAAATTGGAGACAAAGCCTCCCCGAGTACATCGATGTCGATGTACTCGGGGAGGCTTTTCGGCGCTGAAGACGCAGCAGATGACGCGCGAACGCAGCAGCCGACGTTGGGCTCTACACTTGTATGCAGGCTGCATCCGGTGGTACGCGTTTTCCATGCGTAACCCACGTTTCTCCGTGACCTCCTTGGCGCTCTTTGCGGCCCTGGGTTTGGTCAGTCGCTCAAGCTTTGCAGATGGCGGTGTGGCCACCGGCAACGGTGATGGTTTTGACACCCACCTGTTTCGTCCAGCGATGGACTCAAAAGGATTTTTCACGACCAACGGCACCACGGTGCTTGGTGCGAACGACATCTCCTTCGGCATGGTGCTCGACTATGGCAACGGGCTGCTTCGTGCTCCTGTGCGAGGCCAGTCATCGAACTTTCTTGTGGCCAATAGCTTTCAGGGGACATTTCATTTCAACTATGGCATTGGCAATGCGTTGGTGCTTGGCCTGTCGGTGCCTGTGAACCTCATGACAGGCGATCCGCAGACTGTTGGCGGTACCGCGTTGCAGCCTGGGCTTTGGTCCGACAAAGCGCTGGATTCGCAGACGCTCGGCAATGCCGCGCTGCAAGCCAAGTGGCGCATCTTGCCGCTCGATCGCGGCTTGGGCTTGGCGCTTGTGGCCCAGGCCGGCCCCTTGCTCAGCGACGCCAACAAGGCGGGCGGCGCCGACCCGGGCTTTTGGTTCTGGCCGCAGCTCGCCGCCGAAAAGCGCTTTGGTTATAGCGGCGACTTTAAGGTAGGCGTGAACGTGGGCTATCGCGGACACGCGGTGTCGAACACCGTGCTCGTGTTGCGAGACGGTGCGTTCAAAGATGGCAATCGCGCGACGGGCAGCTTGGGACTTTCGTACCGTGTTGCCGAGCCTCTGGACTTGGTGGCAGAGACCTATGGCAGCTACTTATTCAGCGACGCGGGCGACAAGCTCAAGCTCAGCGCCGAGGCCGTAGGCGGCATCAAGCTCTTCATCGAGAAGAATTCCTTCCTGATGTTGGGCGCGGGCGGCCGCTACACCGATGGCTTTGAAGCTGCCAATTTGCGAGGGTTTTTGGGCTTCATCTACGAGCCATCGATCGGCGATCGCGACGGCGACGGCATCAAGGACGACATCGACCAATGCCCCGACGACCCCGAAGACATGGACGGCTTTGAGGATGAAGACGGCTGCCCCGATCGGGACAACGACAAGGACGGTATCCTCGACAAAGATGATCGCTGCCCCAACGAGCCTGAGGACAAAGACGGCGACGAGGACTGGGACGGCTGCCCCGAGTCGCGCGATGGCGATCGTGACGGCGACGGAATTTTGGACAGCAAGGACAAGTGCCCCGACGACCCTGAAGACAAAGATGGCTTCGAGGACACCGATGGTTGCCCCGATCCGGACAACGACAAGGACGGCATTCTCGACAAGGTCGATCAGTGCCCGAACGATCCCGAAGACAAAGATGGCTTCGAGGACACCGATGGTTGCCCCGATCCGGACAACGACAAGGATCGCATCCCTGATGTGAAGGATGCATGTCCCAACGATCCCGAGAACTACAACGGCTACAAAGATGAAGACGGCTGCCCAGACAAGGGCGACGTAAGCATCGAGAAAGGCGCCATTACGATCTTGAAAAAGATCATGTTCAAGACGGGCTCCGCCGAGATCTTGGCAGTGTCGTTTGACATCTTGGATCAGGTCGCGGGCACCATGAAGGGCCATCCTGAGATTCTGCTCATCGAAGTGGCTGGCCACGCCGACGAGCGCGCCGCAGACGATTACAATCTGAAGCTTACCCAGGCGCGCGTTGACAACGTGATGACGGCCATGGTCACACGCGGCGTGGAAGCTAGCCGCTTGCGTGCCAAAGGCTATGGCGAATATTGCCCTGAAGATCCACGCCACAACGCAGTCGCATGGGAGAAGAACCGCCGCGTGGAGTTCAAGATCGTGAAGCAAAAAGGCGGAATGGAAGCCGATCCCGTGCTCGGCTGCGAGAACGCAGAAAAGAATCGGGTGTTTTCCGATCCAATCCCCAAAGACGCCGCCGAGTAAGGCGATGCATCCGCGTGGCGTCGGTTGTCGCGCGCCTCATGTACAAAGTCGTACACGACGGCGCGCGACGCCCTAGCCACACGGCGCCCTAGCCACACGGCGCCCTAGCCACACGGCGCCTCGCCTGACTCGAGGCTAGGATGGGCGAACGGTGCTTTGGGAGACCAACGCGCCGTTTGTGTTTTGTGTAGAGTGCATACATACACCCGCACGTGAGCTCACCGATGAATTCATGATCGACGGGGGGCGTCCTCCAAATGTGGATCCGGTATGTCCACACCTCGTAGCGCTGTCTGTCTCAGCGCTCGAATTTGTCAAAATATTAACGGAAATAGATATGAATTCATCACTTGCACTCGTGTTGTTGAGCGCCACTTTGATTGGCGCGTCGATGGCAGCATGCAGCTCGGGCTCGGGCTCTGTAAGCAACACGAGCGCTGTTGATGGTGGCGCAAACAACGTGGATGCGTCGTCGTTGCTTGATGGTGGTGCGAACAGCTTGGATGCTCTCGCCATATGCTCCGACCGATTGCTCGGTGTGGAAGCTTTGACCAAGCCTGGGGTCTACCGTTTGGATGAAATCAGCCTTGGCGATGCCGACCGGGCGGGCGTCCGCAGCGACCGAGCGTGGCAGCAGTACGGGTTCAATCTGGACGGCCTTTGCACCACGTCCCGTTCCAAGGATGCTTGCTTGCCACCCGCCGGCGGGCCACCGGTGGCCGATGGAAGACTCCTAGGATATGTCGGCGTCGACAATTCATTTGGTGCCAATTGGCTCGCGATTGCATCGAGTTTCACCGGAAGTGACGGTCCGACCGCGGCCGCTCGTAAGGGCAGCAACGATGTCCTGGTCGAGGCCGGCGGCAAGGAAGCTTGGTTCTCCACCCTGACCACCGACGTATTGCGTTGCAGAATGCATCGTTCGTGGACGTGGGCGGCGCGCGCTACCTGACGGCCGTGATTGAGCCTGCGTCTGGTGGCTTCCTTAGAAGGATTGAGCTCGGAGTTGTGTGCAGGGTCTTCTGTGTTGAGGACTCTGCGTGATGCTGTGGATTCGCGCGCCGACATCTTTCTGAATGGCACGAACGGCGTCGGCACCTGCACCGGGATCTCAATGGGCATCGGGTTCGGCGCCGCGGTGGAGGTGCCCGCGAGCGACTTGCCGCCGGCAACGCCTAGCGCGTGCAACTAAGTGATTCGAGCCAAAACTGAGCAGTGCTTTGGTTTTCCAAAGCGCCGCTCAGCTTTATGTAGAGTACATGCGATTGGTGCCGCGCACGACAAGATGAGTCATGAAGAATTCTTCATGACTCATCCACATTGATCCTGACGTGGTTGTTGCTGACTCGTGCTCACCTCGCACGTCGCGATTTTCTAGAGGCACAGATAGAACTTGTAGAGACCAAGAAGCGCCGTTTCCAGGCGATGATCAATGCGTATCAGGCGCTGGGTGGAGGCTGGCGTTCGGGCAATTGAGCGCACTTGGGTACGCGTCTGCACGGCGCTCGCAACTTGCGACGGCCTACCGCTTGCCGCCTCGCCACCAGTAGGCGCACAGAGCGAGGCTCACGATTCCTGCCGCCAGCACGCTGCCAGATCGCCGCATGCTGGCTTGCCTGCTTGCCTGCCAAAACGCGCGCTTGGTTGTTTCAGCTTCATCGTGATCGCGCTCTGGATGCGTGACACAAGCGATGGTGTCCCGAGAAAGAAGCGACGACGAGGTCACAGATTCGCAGCGACCGCTGTGGCCTTCAAGTGTGCAAGCAGTACCGACCGGCACCTCCCGAAACAAAACTTCATCGATCTTTCCTGGGTCGACGGGATCCAACATGTAGCGCCTTGGAGCCTCTATCTTCTTTCCCGTAGGTGTCATTTTGCCACAGGCAAAAACCGCCGGAACGATGCAGATTCCCATGCTCCAAACGCCCTGGCCGTCAGGCAGGCAAATGCCTGGTACCCCATACTCTTCGCAAGCACTCCCTTGGGGTCGTTTGTTGCAGGCATCGTAAGGCGGGCCCGGAGCAAGGTCCGCGTGCGCGGTGGGCGGCCCTTGCAGCCACACGGCCGAGGCCATCAGCAGCATGCGGACGGATATGTTCTGCCAATTCATCCTATGCATTGTACACTCTTAACGGATGAGACAACCACAACCTGTGTGGGGTGACGGTAGCGATGAGGCGTGAGCATGGGGTCTGACACTCTGAGATGGCGCAGCGCTGCAGTGCTTGCAGTTTCACTTGCGGCCACAGTTGCGGCAAACGTGGGCGCGCTTGGACTGTGGCGCGCGTATCGTCTGCAGCCACCCGAGCGCGTCGTCTACCAGCCTCCTGTGGTCGCGCCACGGATGCCGGTACCGGCGGACAGCAGCACGAGCGCCGACGGCTGCCTCTTAAGCCTTCATGACAAACCTCGACCGCCCAGGCCTGTTGTCGCCGCGGGGATTCAAGTCTCCGGTCGGTTGCCCCCGCAGGTGGTCGAACGTATGATCCGACGACACTTTGGTTTTTTCATGATTTGCCAGGAAACGACCCATGCGAGCGGATCGCATTTCTCGGGTGTCGCTACGGTCCGGTTTATCATCGACCGAACCGGAGCAACGGCAGGGCGACCCGTTGCAAGCTCGAATCTGAAAGACGAGGCTTTTCTGAAGTGCTTGGAAAACGGGTTTTCGCTGATCTCTTACCCCTCACCCGACAGCGGTGAGGTGACGGTTCACTATGCGCTTCGCTTCAATGCAACAAGGTAGTGGAGTTCACGGAACATGGCGCCCACGTTAAAAGTTGCACTCACTTTTTCGGGCACGTAGGCTTTCGCTTACGAATGCTGCACAGTGCAATATTCTTTTCCGTTCAGTTTTTGGAGAATCCCGACATGAAGATGAACACCTATTCG
>JAYWGD010000121.1:0-2730 GCA_043778435.1 Myxococcales bacterium
CGCAAACCGATACCCGCGATGGCGTGACTTTGCCCAGCTATGCGGGTGACTTGGTCAATGGGCGCGCCTTCGACGCAGTTTCCCGCAAGCCGAACCCAGCGCGCCTTGCTTGGGCTTACGACGAAGCGCGCCGCACGCTTGTGGCCGTTCGTGGCGCAAAGGACGTCCATGCCGGCTTGCGCATGTACAGCTCGCACGAGGCGCTGCACTTGGCGTGGGAGGGCGCGCAGCTGCGCAAGCACAACGGCGCGTTGTACTTGCAGAGCGCACATACAGTGTGGGTGGGCGACAAGAGCCGCGATCCAAGCGGCGCGCACGTGGCATTGGCGGCAAGCATCGCCAACCCTGTGGGCGTGAAGGTGGGGCCCGCGGCCACGCCGTCGGATGTGGTGGCATTGGTGCGTGAGCTGAATCCGGCAAACATGCCCGGTCGCCTGACGCTGATCCTGCGGCTGGGACTTTCGCGCGCGCATCAACTTGAGGCCATCGTATCGGCCGTGCGCGCCAGTGGCGTGGCCGTCTTGTGGATGTGCGATCCCATGCATGGCAACACCCGCGTGAATGCAGCGGGCCGCAAACTGCGTGCTCTCGATGATATGATTGCAGAGTGCAGGCACGTGGCTGGCGTGCTGCGCGCCTCCGGAGAGCGCCTTTCGGGCCTGCATCTCGAAGTCGCCCACAACGACGTGGCCGAGTGCGTAGGCGCAGGCCTCAGCGAGTCGGATTTGCACGGCGATCTTGCATGCGACCCGCGGCTGAATCCGCGACAAGCTGAACTGCTCGTGCGCGCCTTTGCAGACGCCGTCGCAGAGCGCTAGTGCGACAGTGATGTCGCGCCACACGTTCTATTTTTGCAAAGTACGACGTCAATTTATAAATGGATCGCACGTTGCAGCACTGGTTGCATGAACCACGCATTGACAACGATCGCCGCTTCTTGTTTTGCTTTAGGCCTCGCCGGTTGTCCAGGAGATCCCGGGCTCGACTATGTGAACTGCGGTGCGGAGGTGGGCGCACCGAAGCGCTACCAAAGCGCGGCGCTGCCGCAGGGGCTCACACTTCAGGTGGGCGATGTCATCGCCCACTGCATCAACGAAACGTGCGTCCGCGATTCCCTTGCGCTTCCGGCGAAGGCAGATAGTCCCAGTGTCTGGCCTTTGCTCGCGAAGCAAGGTTGCTCGGTGGATCTGAGCGTCAAGCCATCCACAACACGTTGCGACGAGGGCGTCATTCACGCCAACGCCACCACGATTGAGGTCCAAGTCCAGGCGCCGCCGTTTGCGTCAGGTTCTGGATCTTATCGCACCACCGTGTACCTCGAGCGCGCCGGCATTGCACCTCGCCCACTGTTTCACAGCACCGTCGATGTCGTCATCACACGGGGGGTTAAAGGCGAGTCGTGTGACAGCTATGTCGAGACGCCGAATATCGTCGTCGACTGAGGAGCATGCCCTCCGCTACGTTAAGGTTCATGACTACGCCGTTTCACGAAGCCATGCTCGCGTGCATTGCAGCAGGCACGCCTCCCTTTCCTCTCGCGCGCACGTTGGGCATGCGCCTTCTCGCCATTGGCGAGGGAACGGCCACGTTTGCGATGCGAGCCGTGCTGAGCGAGCATGCCAATCCGATGGGCACATTTCACGGAGGCGTGTTGCTCAGCTTGGCGGATAGCGCGATGGGCTTCGCCATGGGAACCACACTTGGCGAGGGCGAAACCTTCGGATCCATGGAGATCAAATCCAACCTGTTTAAGCCCGTGTACAAGGGCGAGCTCACGGCCATTGCCACCATGGTCAAACGCACCAAGCGCGTCGGCTACTTGGAGTGCGAAGTGCGCGATGAGGGCGGCTCGCTGGTGGCCAAAGTGTCGTCAACGTGTATGGTCATCCCCGCGAGCGAGCGGTGAGCGGTGCACGTGGGTGCGCATTCGGGAGGTCCTTCGCTTCGCTCACGATGACCATGGTGGTTGGAGGGATCTTTCTCTCAAAGCCCGTGCATGCAGAGCCCGCTCATGCCGACATGCGCGTCACGGTTCCTGTGATTGTCGGGATGGGTGCGCTTTGGTTGGGCTCCGAGTTTGCAAAGGGCTCACTCGCGCCCCGGGAATGCAGATGGTGCGAGCCAGGCGGATTGGATGCGAGCGTGACGCGTTCGTTGTGGGCGGGCGGCGGCGCACATGCCCGTGTCGCAGCGCCGGCAACCGATGTACTCGCGTTTGGCGTGGTGCCTGCATTGATGCTCGGATCCACACTCATGCATGATGCACGCATTCCGGAACGAGGTTACACCGACGCCGCCGTGGTGTTGGAGTCGGGGGTTGCTGCGGCGTTGCTCAATCAAGCCACCAAATTTTTGGTCGGTCGCGAGCGACCCTTCGTCCACGCGCTGAGCGCAGCGGACAAGCAAAACACCTCCTCGCCTAACGACAACAACCTGTCTTTCTACTCGGGGCACACAAGCTTTACCTTTGCGCTCGCGGCCAGCGCGACCACCGTGGCGGCAATGCGCGACTCCAAACTCACGCCTTGGATTGCTGGCGTAGGCGGCGGACTTGCACTCGCAACGGGTGTGGGTCGCATCGTCGCAGGCAAGCACTATGCGAGCGACGTCGCGGTGGGCGCCATCACGGGAACCTTGATGGGCGTGGCGGTGCCCCTTCTCTTTCATCGCGGCGAACGCACAAGCTTGCAGCCCACCCTGAGCATGAGTGGTGGTGCATTGAGCTATGGC
>JAYWGD010000122.1:0-2721 GCA_043778435.1 Myxococcales bacterium
CTCGGCGCCAGCCCCGGTGATGACCGCCTCGGAGCCCAAACCTGAATCCACACCTCCGTCGACAAAAGTGCACTCCGCAGGCATCTTGCTTGGCGCCCATGTAGGCGGCGCCACCGGGGATCCCCGCACCGATCAAGAAGGTGTCGTCGGCGCCCATGGCGGCGTGTACCTGCTCCGAAATGTATACGCGGGAGGCCGTATCGGTTGGTACGGAAGCGCCGGCAAAAATGCGCGCTCGTCGGGCCAGCAATTCGAGTTCGGCCTACGCACCGAAGACAACGGCGCAGGCATTTCGGCCTCAGGATTGCTCGGCGCGCGCCGCGTCGAGAGTTGGGTCAATAGCAGCGCGGGCAGTAGCATTCGCTCGAGCACACAGACCGAGATCGGCCTGGTGCTCGGCAAGCGACTTGTGTTGGGGCAGGCCTTCTATGCCTCGCCGGAAGTCGCGCTCCTGCACAGCTTGGAGGACCGGGGCACCTACAACCCAAGCACCGGTGCCGACAACGCAACGACCCAAGCCGCCACCCGCATCTATCTGGGCTTGGCAGGCGAATTCCACATTGGGTTGTAAGCCGACCGCACGGCGCAAGAACCATGCGAAATCCCTGACACCCACGACAATGTTGGGCAACAAATGACAGTGTGATGACAATTGACGCAACGCGGCGAATTAAGCTGCACCTATGGTCACATTCCTTGTGGTGGTATATTTCACGGTTTTGGGTGTGTTGTCAGCCTACGGCCTTCACAGGTCGCACTTGGTGTGGACATGCGTGCGACAAGCGAAAAAGCTCGATGCCATCAATGCTCAGATGAATGCCAAGGCGTTGCCCGCAGCTGTGGACGCAAGCACTGTGCCACACGTGACCATTCAGCTGCCGCTCTACAACGAGGCCACCGTGGCCGACCGCTTGCTCGACCACGTTGCGCGCATCAACTACCCCCGAGAGAAGCTTGAGATTCAAGTGCTCGACGACTCCACCGATGAGACGCGGTCGTTGCTCGAAGCGCACGTCTACGCGCTTCGAGCCACCGGGCTCGACATCGTTTACATCCACCGCACCGATCGCACGGGCTACAAGGCAGGCGCACTCGACAATGGTCTTGCCATGGCCAAGGGCGAACTTATTGCTGTGTTCGACGCAGACTTCCTGCCCAACAACGACTTTCTGCAACAGCTGGTGCCACACTTCGAAGACGCCGCCATTGGCATGGTGCAAGCACGTTGGGGCCACCTCAACCGAGATCACTCGCTGCTCACCAAGGTGCAGTCGCTCATGCTGGACGGCCACCACCTCATCGAGAACCGCGCGCGCTACGCCTCGGGTTGGCTCTTTAACTTCTCGGGCACTGGCGGCATGTGGCGCAAAGAGGCCATCTACTCGGCCGGCGGATGGCAGCACGACACGCTCACCGAAGATCTGGATCTGTCCTACCGCGCGCAGCTCGCAGGCTGGAAATTTGCTTACCGAAGCGATGTGGTCACTCCGGCCGAATTGCCCGAGAATGTCTCTGCACTGCGGGCGCAGCAATACCGTTGGGCCAAAGGAACTGTGCAGACCGCACGCAAACTCATCAAGCGCGTGATCCATTCCGACTTGTCTCTAGGCCAGCGCGTTGAGGCAATGTTTCACCTCACGCCGCACTTTGCCTACCCACTCATGGTGCTTCTGAGCGTGCTGCTTTTGCCTGCTCTCATCTTGCTCCCCGGCACCGACGCCAAGATGATGTTGCTTATCGACTTGCCACTCTGCGTGGGCACCACAGGCTCACTGGTTGTATTCTACATGATGGCCGAGCGCCTTCAGGGCCGCTCACGTTGGAACGCCGTCAAGCAACTCCCGGCCTTGCTGGCCATTGGCGCGGGCCTGGCTCCTCATCTCTCCAAGGCTGTGTTCGAAGGCATGCGCCACATGTCGGGCGAGTTCGTCCGCACCCCCAAAGCCGGCACGCCTGGCAACTCGGCGGGCGTGACGCGCTACCGCGCACGCGCCGACCTGCCCATGCTCGAAGGCTCGCTTGCCGTGCTCTCGGCCATGTCCACCGTGGTGAGCGTGTTCACGCAACACTGGTTTGCAACGCCCTTCGCCGCGCTGTTCACGTTCGGTTATGGCTATGTGGCCACGTTGGTGGTGCGCGAGCAGTTTGCACGCCACCCCAGCACGCCCACCACGCCATCGTCAGGCAGCTTGCCCGTCCCGGCCTCAAGCCAGGTGGCTTTGGGATAAGCGTGTAGGACTCACGCATTCAGTGTGAGCCGCAAAAGCCTCTCCCTCACGGGAGGGGCTTTTGCGTTTTGAGCTGGAATCAGACGGAGGCCATCAAAGACCAACAGCGTTCATTTTGTGACACCCCCCATGCTCTGTGGCGGCGAATTTGTTTGATTTTGCTGATGATTGTGTATTCATCTTTGGCCCCCAACTTGCACAGATCTCGCTATGAAGCCCAGTTTTCCAAGCGTTGCACTTACGACATTCCTTCTCTTGGCATGCAGCAGCTCAAGTGGCACATCGGAGCCCATTGCAGCGCTTCCCTTCGGTGATGCCTCCGTCCCCAGCGATGCCTCGCGGTCTGCGCGTGATGCCTCGCTCGCCAACGACGTGGGCTCACCGATTGCCGCAGCAGACGCAAACCTCCTTGCCCCGGGCGACCTTGCAACAGTGCGCTGGAGCGTGGGCGCTCCCCTTCAAACGGCACGCGACCACCACGCCACGTTCATGG
>JAYWGD010000123.1:0-2712 GCA_043778435.1 Myxococcales bacterium
ACCGGAGCCGGCATCCGCTGAGCCGCCGCCGCCTGTTGCAACGCACAAATAGGCGATGCTTGCGCACTCTTCGCCGACGCGGCAAGGCGCGCCCAAACCATAGCTTCGGCACTCGTAGCCGGGTCCGCAAAGAAGCGTGGGGCCGCACGCCACATCGCCGGCGTCCGGCGCGGGACCAGCATCCACAGGAGGCTCTGCATCAGGATAGCCGCCAGCGTCGGGCGGCGAAAGGATGCCGCTGTCGATAGGCTCCGGCGTGGCCGCACAGAAGCCAATGAGGCGACCGGGACGCGAGCATGTCTCGCCAGGCGCACAAGGGTTCAGAAATGGCAGAACACACTGCTCACCATCGAGGCAATCCCGTGAGTCCAAACACTGGTCGTCGCCTAGGCGCTCAAGCGTTCCGGCAAAGTGAAACGCCGACCCTGCGCTAGATGCAAACTGCACCTTGTTGCCATTGCCCGAAGCGACGGCAACCACCGAGCGGCCAGCACGCAACGTGATGCGGCCACGATTGGTGGCGCTCCAAGTGCCCGCGCGAGTCTCAGCGACGACCGCGGCGCACATGAACGCGGAGGGGCGACCCGGGACCGCCGAGTCGTCGAACTTGGCCTTGAATCGACCGCCCGCACCGAGCTCCAGGCGAGACACAACACTGCAGCCGTCGATGCTGTCGACCACGCGCGCATACGTGCCAATCAATCGACGCGACGAGAGCGAATCACTCGCTTCTTCCGTTTCGTCCACGGTGGTCGAGTCCACCGGCACATCGGTATTTGCAGCACAGCCCATGACAACAAGGCCCATGACTATCCAGAGTTTTTTGTTCAACATTGTATGCCCCTAAGTCCCCGACGGGCTTGTGCCTCACCTTGAGGTCGCCGTGGTTCCTTTCCATCCAATGCAAACCGTGTGCCAGAGAGCCTTGCTCCAAAGCGAAGCAAATTTTCATATAGAGTTGTGCCAATGGTGGCACAACCATGGCGACGCTGTCGCAGCTTGGCCGAGCGAGCTGGGCTACAGCGCTTTGGGCTTCACGCGAGCAAACAACACGCTGAGCGCCGCAGAGGCCAACACGGCGTACACCACCGCAGCAACCCACATGCCGTAGACGCCCATGTCGGTCTGTTTGGACAGGTACTTGGCAGTAGGCACCAAGACGCCAAAGACGAGTGTAAGTTGCACCAATGCCACCGAGGCCGCGCGCCCCGCGCCAAACAACGCCTCGGTAAGAATAAGCGCTATCGCAATCAGTGGCGTCGCCAAGCCCATCGCGCGAAGGGGCGCGTGCATGAGCGCTTGCACGCCCACATCGTGGGTCACGAAGGCGCAGATTTGCGCGTTGAACACCACGCCGACCAAGAGCCCAACGACAGCAAAAATGGCTGCCCCAGTGCGCGCCGCTGACCACCCGTAGCGCTTGGCCAAATCGTTGCGGCCTGCACCAATGGACTGCCCGACCAGCGTGGCACCCGCCGCACCAAAACCGATGCAAGCGACAAAGATGAGCTTCATGATCTCGACCATGTTCGTGGTGGTGGCGCCGTTGCGGCCACCGCCCGCAATGCCATCGAGCTCCTGCGCAAAACCCACAAATTTTCCGAAGCCCGCCATCATGACGATGGTTGCAACCGCTGCCGGCGCGCTCAACTGAACCATCTGCCACAGCAGCGACCAAGAGAGATTTTTGATGTTAAAAAACCCGTAGAGATTGCGGTCACGCCAAACATAAAAGAACACCACGCTGAGGCCGACCCACGTCGCGATAAGGGCGCCAAGGCCTGCGCCAGATGCGCCCATGCGAGGTGCTCCAAGATGGCCAAAAATAAACATCCAACAGAGCAGCACGTTGAACACGTTCATGATCAGGCTGGCCCAAAAGTGCACCTTGGTCTTGCCGATGCCGTCGAAGAACGACTTCGCGCCGATGGTCGCTGCCATCGAGAAGATGCCGAAGATGCGATAGCTGGAATAGGCGTAGGCAACATCGTAAACCTCACCCGTAAGCTTTTGGTAATGCAATGCGGCTGGCAAAAACATCACAGCAGCTGCCGTGGCCAGCACGCCACCAACGGTGCAAAACGCCAACGCGTTTGTCATGACGGCCCCGGCATCCGCGGTCTTTCCTTCGGCAATGCGGCGTGCGGTGTAGGCCTGCGTTCCGACGCCAATGGCCGATAGCGTTCCGCCGAATGCCCACAGGACAATGTGCGAGGGGAGCAAGGCCGAATGCGCGACGGTGCCGGCTTGCGGGCCGAGCTCGCGGAAAAACAATGTGTCGATGAAGTTCACCACGCTCTGCAGCAACATGGCGCCCATCGTGGGCAACGCGAGCCTGAGGAGAATCTTCCATGGGCGGTCGGCGAGGGCGACGATGTCGAGGGAGATGTTCGTAGGAGAGGGTGGGCTTGCCAAGGTGGGGTTAGGTTTAGGCGAAGCTTGGGGTGCGGGGCAATGAAAGCGGTATTGGGAAGGCATGGCGTTCGGGAACGCATATGCGGCGAAACACGGGCCAGCACGATAGGGGCGCCTGGCGGCGCAGGCGGTGTGGTTGTGGTGGTCGCTGCGCTCAAAGCCAACGGCTCGGCGTCGCTGGTGCGGGGTGCTCTTTTGCCGGCGCGCGAGCGCCCCTGCGGAGTCGCCCGCGGAGGGGCGCGTGAGGCGCTCCCCAGCGCGCACGCTCGGCGGGTCTTTCGGCGGGCGCTTTCAGCA
>JAYWGD010000124.1:0-7840 GCA_043778435.1 Myxococcales bacterium
CCAAAATAACGCAGCTGCCACTTGCGACGCACCTCCTCGGGTACGGACTGCGCATCACTAGCTTTCGATGCGTACTTGTTTTCCTAGTCTGCTGGAGTCGGAGTCCGAGCATGGCTCGCTGATTCGGGCGATGCGCGCCCGCAAGGCAGAGGGGCGCCGGGCCGCAGCGGGCGACGCTCTACCAAGCGCATTCACCACGCTTCGCGATGGTGTCGGATCGCTTATCGATGCGCTTGTCGATGCGCTGCGCGTCATGGGGGCGGAGTTGCGTTTTGGCACGAGCGTGATGAAGTTGAAACCCACAGAGGCTGGTGAACGCTTGCACCTTGAGGGTGGGGGCATGATTGAGGCCGCCCACGTTGCCTTTGCCGGGCCCGCTCATTTGCCAGCAAAATTGCTGGGAGATGAATGGACGGATTCGTTTGCCATGTTTCGCTATGCCTCTGCCGCGACCGTGTTTCTCGCATATGACCAGGCGCAGCTCGGTCGTCCTCTGAATGGCTTGGGCTTTGTGGTGCCCAAGCATGAGGGCCGCGCGGTGACGGCTTGCACGTGGGTTTCGTCCAAGTGGGAAGGGCGAGCGCCCGAGGGTAAAGCGCTGGTGCGGCTGTTTTTTGGAGGGCCTTCAGGACAGCATTGGCTTGAGCAGTCTGACGCCGCGCTCGTGCATGCTGCGCGACTCGAGTTTGAGCACTTTGTAGGGGCTGCAGGCGCGCCAGAGCTGGTGCGTGTGCAGCGCTTTGTTCGCGCCACGCCAGGCGCTCCTTTTGGCCATTTGGATCGCGTGGTGGCACTTCGCGGCCGACTGCGCGCAGAGCGCCCTCGTGTGCATGTTCTTGGCAATGGTTACGACGGCACGGGCATTTCGGATTGCATTCGCCAAGCCGGCGAAACAGCCACGCGCTTGCGAGAGAATTTGTGAGTTGGAGCCGCTTTTTTTGCTTGTTCCAAATGCTTCTCGCAAGTAAGTTGCCTTGTAGATTCTACTCGCTGGGGCGGTAGTTCAGTTGGTTAGAACGCCGGCCTGTCACGTCGGAGGTCGCGGGTTCGAGTCCCGTCCGCCCCGCTCAGAAGAACGCCAAAAGGCCCGAAGTCATTTCGGGCCTTTTGGCGTTTTGGCGCTCGAATCGGGCCAGGCCCAAAGCATGCCCAACGCTAGCTACTCGCGCCATCGCCGGAGCCTGTCGGCCCAGGTGGTGGCGCACTCGACGGCACGCAGGCCGTGCTCTCCCTCGCATTGTGCGGCCACGGGGAATGGTCCGAGGGCCATCGCGCGATCCACACCTTTAATCCAGCCTAAGCCTCGAAGATGTTCGTGTAGCGCGGGGATGTAGTCTGCAGCGATGGCGTCTGCTTGTGCAGCATGGGCGGCGCCCCGAGCCCGCTCAATCGCTTGCTCAAGTTGCTCCCGTTGGTCCGGATCATCGACGATGGCGAGCTGTCGTTCGAGGGATGTGAGCGCTGCGGTCTCTTGACCGAAGAAGCGCAAAATACCGGCGGCTCCAAAGCTATGCTTGGCATCTGCACCCAACTCGACCGCGTGCTGAATCGCGCGAGCACCCTCGGTCTTCCACTGCGTCACGCGCGGCACATCTTCTACAAAAACGCCTGGCGCTGCGTAGGCCAAGAACTGGCCGTAGTGGAGCCAAATGTGGGCGTCGTAAGGCCGCTTTGCGAGGCCAGCCTCAAAAAAAACGCGTGCGCTTTGCACATATTCGAGCTTCTCTTGCCGAACGCTTCCCAGCACCAAGAACGTATCCATAAACTCGTAGAGCGGCTTATAGTCTGGGGCCAGTGTTTGGATCGCATGGATGCGCGGCCGCGGATCATGGGTGAGGCGCTTGCCTGCGGCCTCACCAAAGTCGATGATGAGTCCGGCCCAAAGCATATCGGCCATCGCAGATTTGTGGCCCATCGAGAGCGCTGTGAGCGCAGTGGGAGAGGGCAGCACATCGCGAATGGTACGATCGTGCCTTGCCGCGGCCCGTGCGCGCTCGGCCATGGGCGCGCGAAACATGCAGACTGCAGAAATGCTGGCGCCAAGCATCAATGCGTAGAGAAGAGAACGAAGCCGGGTGTTCATTCGAGTTCTCGTTCGCTTGTGACGTGGCTGTCGAGCACCACGCCGACCCCTGTCCAGCGCCCACCTTGCTCAAAGCTGCTGGACACGCCGTTGTGATCTCGATCCTGATGCGCGTGGCCCAAAAACGAAGTTCCCCGATTGTCGTAACCAAACGCGAAGCGGTGGGGTTCGCCATCGGGAACGGGCTGAAAGCCAAGCGCCAACCACGTGGTGTGTCGCCAGAGTTCGGGCGCGTCGCCAGGATCGTGGCCGTCGCCGCGCGGAGGCACAGCAGGGGTGAGTGGCGCCGACGCAGGAAATGCGCCGTAGTGCGCCTCAGCATAACTAGCGGAGCCTACGCCGATGGCCGCGAGGCCATTCATGGCCTCCGCATAGCGTGCAATATGCAGGTTTTTCACGAAGGCCGCGGCCGTGACTGCAAGCACGCTGCCGCCCACCGCAAAGGCCGCGGCGAGCTCCACCGAGCCCCAGTGGAATCCTGGCTTTCGAGTGCGCATTGCCAGCAGTGTGCCACAACCTGACAGAACGAAAAAGAGCCGTTCCCCGAAAGGACGACTCTTCTTGATCCCCAGCTCACGCGCCGAAAAGGGCGCGTGGGTTCGACCATCACTCGGTTGGGTTGATTTCAATCATGGTGGGCGCCAATGTCGCGCCTACCAGCTGCGATGTTCCGCCGTTAATCGCGTACGTCGAATTGTTCGCGCTGTTTCCGTTTCCAGTTGCGATTGCAGGAATGGCCTCTATCGTCGCCGCAGCTGCTGCGTTGTTGCCGTTTAGGTCACCAACTGCGTAGGCGCTGAATGTTGGCCCGCCAGCTGCCGACAGTGCTGTGGCATTGTTCGCGAAGTATCCATAGGCGAAGTACTGAGCGCCCGTCATAGAGAAGCCGAGACAGCCAAACCCTGCGCCAACAGTGGCGCGCCACATCGGATCGGTAGCCTGATACTTCACACCCGCGGGAACGAGCGTAGAGGGAACGTAGCCCGCTGCGCCAGCGCCCTGACTCGCGCAAAACTGTTTCTGGTTCGCCGCAGCGCCAGCGCCTGCAGCAGCGACAATTGCGGTTGTTGTCCCTCCACTTTCTTTTTCGTAGGAGGTTAGAGCGAGTTTGCCAATGGAGCCCAACGAGGATTTGGCTTCACCGGCTTTGGCGCTGGCCATGTAGCCCTTGTAGCCCGTCATGGCGAGCATGGAGAGGATGCCGATGATGGCGACGACAATCATGAGTTCGATGAGCGTAAAGCCCGCATTGCGCTTGATGGATGGTTTCATTTGAGTTGTTCTCCCGTGGCATTAAACGAGGGCTATTCGCCTTCTTTGTCGACCCAGATCTGGGTGTTGAGTGAGGTGGTGTAGATGGTCGTATAGGATGCCGCATCTCCGTCGCCGTCGAGGTCTGAAGTGGCGGCAATGGCGTACCAAGGTTTGGCGAGCGTCCCGGGGTCTGTAAGTAACGCACCATTGATGGTGTTGTTGTTCGCCGCGTTTGGAATCACAGGATGTGTGACAGTCGCCGCGGGAAGCGCTTGTGTCATCACCCCAAAACGGATGGCACCATCAGGCGAATACGCAAGCGAAGCCCACGTCGATGTGCCGCCACTGCAACCTGGATTCCACCCGTAGGGCTTTGACTTCGGTGCGTTCGCGGCGACATCTTGCGGACATATTTTTGCCCAACCAATATTCGCGTAGCGGCCCGTCTCAGCAAAGTACTGGTCTTGTGCTATCTTTACGCCGCTCACCACGTTGTGGCCTTCCGCCATACGAGATTTGCTCATTACCGTCTTGTATCCCGTGATGGAAAGCATCGACAGGATGCCGATGATCGCGACGACGATCATCAGTTCTATGAGGGTGAAACCGCGACGTGCTTTCATGACTGCGTCCTTTAAGTGTCCGGCACGCAACGCCAAACGGCCAACAACAATCGACCTTAATGTCGGGTTCACGGCGAAAGTTTTTGTGCGACGGTTTTGGTCTCGCCCGCTTTGAGTGTGAACTCGACCTTCTTGCGAAGGTCTTGCTCGCTGTTGACAAACAACACCGTGTGCTTGCCAGAGGTGACGCTCAGACCCAATTTGGGCGTGGTCCCCAGTGGCGTTCCGTCGAGGACCACATTGGACGCCGGGATGGAGTTGAGGTTGAGCGTCGCCGGGCCACTTGCTTCGGATGCAGCGGGGGTAGGGTCTACCGCAGGGGTAGGCGTTGCAGCGGCGACTGGGGCCGCGGCAACGGCAGGGCGCGGCGCGGAAGGTGTTTGCACTGGCGAAGTCGGTGTCGGCAAGGCCGCAACGCCTGGGCTTGGGTTCGGCGCAGCCGTCGTGCCAGCAAACAGCAGAGGGATGTCGCGTTTCTCGCCAGGTGTGAGCGAGAGCGGAATGCGCAGCTCTGGAGCGCCTGCGAGCGTTGCGACGACGGTCCAAGCGATCTTTGGGTCTAAATCTTTGATGTCGCTCGGGAAGCTCGTGACATCACGTCGCTCATCACCGCCGATGAGGACCACTTTGGCGCCCGGTGGCACCTCACCAAAATGCACGCTTGCCTTTCGAATGGGTGAGCGAAGAACAATCGCGACGCGCGTTTCGTCGCCTGTGACCTTGACCGACTGCTCTTCGGGCTTGTCGTAGCCGTTGGCAAATACCTTCACCACGTGATCTCCGCGATCGAGATTTTTCACCAAGCAGGGCGACGTGTCACATTCGTGTTTGCCGTCGACCATACCGTCGATGCGGTCGAGGCTGCGCCCGTCCACACTGCTGACGTCGATGCGCAACGTGCCGCGCTTTGGAGCAAGCGTGTACAGCAATACTCCGCCCGCCACCGTGGCCGCAAAGAGCCCAAGCACCAGGCCGCGAACGGGCGAGCTTGGAGCCTCTGCTCCGCGGATTGGTGGCACGGTTTCGGAGCGCGGTGGTGGCTTGCTGGCGGATTCCAATTTGCGCGCGGTGGGCGCAGGAGCAGGCGTCAGGCTTGCCGCTGATACAGAGGGCTTGGTGGCCTCAGTCGCTGTAAATTGCCCGGCAGTCGTGCTTGGTTTTGCGCTTGGTGGAGACGAAGGAAGATGCGCAGGCCTCACGCTGGGCGGCGGAACGGACGCAGAGGAAGAGGCGCTCGGAGGCACCGACTTGGCGGATGCGGGCAGCGCCGGCGGAGTCGACTTGAGCACTGCAGGCGGCGAAGACATGGGGCTCTTGTGTTGCTTGTTGTCGAACACATGGGTGGCTTCTTCGTCGTCCCACTCCATATCGACCTGCGGGTCGAGCACCACCGCGCGAGGGGTTGAGGGCGCAAGGCTCGGCGCCGGCTGAGACAATGTCGGCAAGCCGTTTGACGGGGGTGTACCAAAAAGCGTCGCCGTGGCTGGCTTGACGGCAGGCATGGATCGCACCGAGGGAAGTGGCGGACGCACGGATGATGCAGGAGCCGGAATGGCCGACAGCGTTGCCGTGGATGGGCGTGTGACGGCAGACAGCGACGAAACGCTGGGCCGTACCGAGGGCGGAGGCGGTGGCAACTTGGAACTTGGTGGCGAGCCACTTGCGCTCGATGGCGGCGGCCCCGAGACGGGGAGCCCGAGAATGGTCTTCTTGGAGTTTGCCGAGAGGTCCACACGCGGAGCCGTGAGCAGACCCACGACCGTCTCAATCATGGAACCCGGCAATTTGCTGGATGGAACCGCGGCGCTGTCGGTGCTTGGTGTGCTTGATTCGGGTGTCACCGAGGGCGGCGGCGGTGTTGGGGGCCTCGAGGCAAGCGCAACAGAGGAGGGCGGAGGAGGCGGAAGAGCGGCTTGCCCAGGCTCGCTGTCTGGAAGCATGGCAGTGCTCGTCGGAGGCGGTGGTGGCAACTGCGTACTGTCTGCCGTAGACGACGCGGCTTCTTCCGAACCCAGATGGTCGAAGATGTCCAAGGAGGAGCCGCCCTTTACCTTTTCACTCATGCGAGAAACGCTATCTCGGGATGCGGATGGTGGAAAGAAAATACCCCCGTTTTCCAGGAGGCGGCCACCCGAGATTACACAGACAGCACGTTAAGGGTCACACGCTTGCGTTTCTTGGGCGAAGGGGTCTCATCGAGCAATTCACCAACCAAATCGTAGTCCGAGGCTTGGTCGATGCGCACGCGTCGCACTTGTCCAGGCTCGGCGTCGCCGCCCGACAAGAACACGGAGCCATCCACCTCGGGGGCTTGGCCCTGGTGCCTGGCCTTCATCACAAATTCGTGTTCTTCGCTGACGCCCTCCACGAGCACCTCTACCTCTTGTCCGATGAGCAACTGATTGGCTTCGCGCGAAATCTTGCGCTGCATCGTCATGAGTTTCCGGTAGCGGGATGCCGCAGTTCGGGCTGGCACCTTGTCGGCGAGTGCAAAGCTTTGCGCACTCTCCTCATCGCTAAATCGAAACACACCCATGTGCTCAAAGCGCGCCCATGCCACAAAGTCGGTGAGCTCCTTGAAGTCTTCATCCGTCTCTCCAGGGTGCCCGACAATAAAGGCCGTACGAAACGAAAGCTCGGGTATTTCCTTGCGCAAACGCTCCACCACGCGCTTCTGGCGATCGAGGCCATGACCGCGGCGCATGCGCTTGAGCATGGCGTCGCTTGCATGTTGCAACGGCATGTCTACGTAGCGCGTGACACGCGTGTGCTGCGCCAAAAGCTCGACGAGCTTGTCGTCCATCACTTCAGGGTAAAGGTAGAAGGGCCTCACCCAATGCACGCCTTTGATGTCGGCCACGCGCTCGATCACGTCGGCCAAACTGGGGCGCCCATCCTTTGGCAAGTCTCGTCCGTAGGCCATGCTGTCCTGCGAAATGAGGTTGATCTCCAGTACGCCTTGAGAGACCAAATTCTCCGCCTCGCGCACGATGTCTTCGAGCCCGCGAGAGCGCTGTTTGCCGCGGAATTCCGGAATGGTGCAGAATGCACATGTTCGGTTGCATCCCTCAGCCATTTTCACGTAAGCGCTTACCGTGGATTGTGTGACGACACGTGGGTCGGTGGCGCGCATCACATAGTCGGCTGGGTTGCCCACCATCATTCGTTCGCCGGTGCCCTTGAGAATGCTCTCAAGTTTGAGCATGTCGCTGCTGCCCAAAAAATGGTCTACTTCGGGCATCTGGCTCTGCAATTCCCCTGGGTAGCGCTGCGACAAGCAGCCAGAGACCACGAGCTTTTTGCATGCGCCGTGCTCCTTCCACTCGGCCATTTCAAAGATAGTATCGACCGATTCCTTCTTGGCTTCACCAATGAATCCGCAGGTGTTGACGACAATCACATCGGCCGTTTCCGGCTCATCTGCAAGGCTGTAGCCCGCGCGCGCGGCGACTCCGAGCATGACCTCGGAGTCGACACGATTTTTGGGGCAACCTAGACTCACGAAATGAACTGATTTTTTGCGCGATGCCATAGCGAATCCGGCACTAGCTCAGTCCGCATCGAAGGTCACGCTTGGCGCATCGGCAATGGCAAACTTGGCCCGCCATGGAAACGCGACGCATCTTCACGGGCCTAAGAGGTAACCCATGGCCGCCGACCTTCGTGAGATGGAAAAAATCCAAGAACAGACTGATCACTTCGGGCGCACGCGCTGGGGCTGGGCCTTGTTGGGGGCTGGTGTCGCCATCGTTGGTGTCTCGGCGTATTGGGCACGCAGCTCCAAGGCGCAGTCCGACAGCGGACTCAAAGACCCTCTTGCGGCGCTGGTGGCAGAAGGCAAAACGAGCGCCAAGGGCAAGGGAAATGCCGGAGAACTCTC
>JAYWGD010000125.1:0-2702 GCA_043778435.1 Myxococcales bacterium
GCGATGTCCTGAGCGTGGACCGCTCGCTCCCTTGGTTTAATGCGCGGAAGCTGTGTCACGATGTCGTAGGGCGCTCGCGCTATCACGCGGTGGACTCGCAGCCGGAGACAGCCGTTGTAGACGTTGAGGTCAAGCAACTTCAAACCTTGTGGACCCTTCCGGCGAACCGCGTACGTGCTCCAGCACACGCTTTTGGTCCCACCCACACCGTGGCGTTGACGTCGTCGGATGCACGCTTGGCCACGGTTCTATGTACCTTCCCGAGCACGGAACCGCAGCGAACGCCGATGCCGCATCGGTTCGAGATCCACGTTGCGACGCTGAAAAATGGTGACGTGGTCAGCGGCCCCGCGTTCATGAACCATTTGGTTGGGGACTGGGAGGGACGTGCGGCGGCTGCGCACTGGCAGCTACGCGCGCAGTTTCAAGGCGTGCTCGAGTATGAGGGAGGGAGCGACGTGGTGGTCGGTCCGGCGGACGGCGCCAATGAAAGCGAGACGATCCCTGTCAGCGCACCGCGACTGGTCGAAGATGGTACACATTTGTTGTTTGAGGTGGCGAGCAGCAACGCGCCGTTTCGTCGAACATGTGACGTGTCTACGCGGAGCTGGGAGGGGAGCTGTATGCCGTAGATCCTGCACGCGGCCAAAGGGAGGCGCATGCAGCGTGTCGAACTCACATCTCGCAAGGTTTTTTGCGCTTTGCAGGGACTTTGGGGGCACGCACAACCACGGGCTCGGCCGCCTCTTCAGGGGGCAATTCTACGTTGCCGTGACGGACGAGCTCGCGCAGTTCTCGGAGCATCTCGGTGATGCCATCGTGGGTCGCGGAAGAAACAAGGCGCAGCTTGACGCGCTTTTTCGCGAAGCGCTTCTTGAGGTCTTCGTAGGCCTCTTTGACTTCAGTCACGTCACTCTTGGACAGCGCGACGATCATCGGGCGCTTGGCGAGCGCGGGGTCGTACTTTTTGAGCTCCTTCATGATGGCGTCGTAGTCCGAGACGGGGTCTCGGTCTTCGTCGAAGGTCATGGTCACAAGATGCAAGAGCGCGCGGGTTCGCTGCACGTGACGAAGGAACTGCAGACCCAAGCCCGCGCCCTCGGAGGCTCCCGGGATCAAACCAGGAATGTCGGCGATGACGAAGCTGTCGTCGTCTGATTGCACCACGCCCAAATGCGGCACCAACGTCGTAAACGGGTAATCTGCAACCTTTGGTTTGGCGCGCGATACCGCACGAATAAAGGTGCTTTTCCCCACATTCGGAAAGCCCAAAAGCCCTACATCGGCCATGACTTTGAGCTCCAAGCGAAGCTCAAACAGCTCGCCAGGATCGCCGGTTTCCGCACGACGTGGGGCGCGGTCGAGTGGGGTTGCAAAGTGAATGTTGCCACGGCCACCACGGCCCCCTTGGGCAATGACAACGCGCTGCCCCTCCGAGGTAAAATCAGCGATGATTTCGTCGGTGGATGTATCATGCACCTGCGTGCCCACCGGCACGCGCACCACAAAGTCTTCGCCGCCGCGTCCGTAGCAATCGCTGCCGGATCCATTCTCGCCAGACTCTGCCTCGATTTTTCGCTGGTAGGTGAGGTCGAGAAGGGTGGAGAGCCCGGCGTCTGCGACGAACACAATGTCGCCGCCGCGTCCGCCATCTCCGCCCGATGGGCCACCATGAGGAATAAACTTCTCGCGCCTGAACGCGATAGAACCGTTGCCGCCGTCGCCGGCTTTTACAGTGACTTCACAGGTATCGACAAACTTCACCGCTGGGCCACTAGCACGTGACTCAAGGGATGGGGCGAATTCAGCGCCGCGCGTGGGTGCGGCCGAGACTTTGATTCAAGCTTGTTCAGCGCTCATACACATACGCGGCACCGCTGTTTTCGGCCTTGTCGTTGAGCTCGTCGCCGCCAATACCGCCGATGCGACCATCTTCGTGCGGCGCGCCAACAGCGAGCGTTTTACCGTTGGCGGAGAGCGAAACGGCGACGCCGAACGCGTCGTCTTGCTCGGGGGCACCCAGGTGATACGACTTGGCCTGCGCCCATTCGGCGCCGTTTCGCGTATAGACAAGCGCTGTGCCGCCGAGGCCTTTTCTCCAACTGGCGTCGCCTAGTGCAAAGGTGTGTGCGTCGGCAGACAGGCTTAGTGTGCCAAAGGCTCGGCTTGGAGCGTCGACCTCGCGCGCAATCTCGACGGTGCTGCTCGCTTTCCAAATCGCTTGGCTCGATTGGTAGACATGCACACGCGCCGCCGAGCGATTGCCTGTGTCCAAGTCGTTTTCCAAGACGGCGAGTTGCGTCCCGTCGTGCGAGAGTGAAATGGCCGCACCAAAAAGTCCGCATCGTTGGCTGTTTCCAGTGTCGAGTGCCGCCGTGGTTTTGAGCTCGTAGACTCCGAATTCTTCGCGCGCATAGAAGACCACCCGGCCGCTGCGTGCGCACACCGCGATGCCTCCGCTGCCCGCGCCCGGCGTGACGGACAAAGCATTGCTGCCTCGCTCGGCGACCGCGATGATGGTGCCATCGCCCGAGAGCGCGATGGATTCAGCACCCCAACCTGCGCCGCGCTTGTTTGGCCCTTGTGGCGTCGCGCCAGCGAAATCCCACGTTCGGCCTCGTGCATAGTGCGCAAATACATGCACCACCCCAATCCACTGCGGCATGGACTGACACGGGTTGGCGGCTTCTGCATATTAGATC
>JAYWGD010000126.1:0-2680 GCA_043778435.1 Myxococcales bacterium
TTTTCGGACTGGGCGCGAACGCAACGTGAAGCGCAACAAAGCCAATCAGACGCCGCAACCCAAAACAATCTGCAGTCCCGACCGCCGTCGTCGCTGCCACCCGATGCGTTACGCGTGTTGCAAGCTCCTGTTGTACGGCCGCCGCGTGCGCGCAAGCGTGGGCCTCTCACTTTGTCGTTCTTGCGCGCCGAACTCGACCAGGCCAAAAATCGCGAAGAAGTGCTGGATATTTTTTTCGAATTCTCCGCTCCATTTTTCGACTTTTCAGTGCTGTGGATTTTGACGGGCGAGATGGCGGAAGGCTACACTGCTCACGGAACGGTGCCCCAGGTTGCTACGTTGGCCGGCGCGGCCATGCCCGTGCGAGGCGTCGTCAAATCGGCGCGCGATCGCCGCGTCGGCGGAATGGTGATGCCTGCTTGGTCCGGTGATGATGTTGAATTTGCGAACCTTACGGGGCGCCAGCATGCACGTGGTGGGATGGTGGTGCCCGTGGTTGTGGCGGGGCGCACCGTCGCGGTGCTGTACGGTGACGATGCCGAAGCCGCGCTCGATCCAGTGTATCTTGCAGACATTCATGCCGCAGCTGCCTATGCAGGTGCGGCACTTGAACGCCTGATCCTTGCACGGCGCGCGCATGCGGGTGCTCCTTCGTGGGCACCATCGCGTCCGTCGGCTCGAGACTCGGTGGCGCCACCGCCATTGTCATCTCTTGCTCGTCCGCAAGCCCCTCCGCTACCGCCGCCCTCGTCAATCGCGCGACCAGCCGCGCCCTCGTCAATCGCGCGACCAGCCGCGCCGGCCCCGTTGTCTGTTGCAAAGCTTGGTACGCCACCGCCCCCCTTGTCAGTCGCGCAACCCGCCGCGCCGCCACCAAATGTGATGCGCAAAGAAGCGCAGGCGTGGGTCCCCACGATGTCGACGCCGCCCATGAGCCGACCTTCCTTTGTGGACAACGATCTTCCAAGCATCATCCTGAGTGTCGCCGACGACTTCACGCCTCTGGTAGAGCGCGCGGCTTGTGGAGACAATGAGGCCGCCGCGGCACTTCTGCAGGCCGGAGCCGCCGCGCTCCCCGCCCTTATCGCTGCATTCCCAGGGCCATGTATCGAGGTCCGCGGCGACGAAGCCTTGCCTCAGGTTCAAAGCGCAGGTTTGGTGTTGCGGTTGTTGGTCTCACTTGGCACGCCCGCGGCGTCGTCGATTGTGCCGTTTCTTCAAGACAGCGACGAACGCTTTCGATTTTGGGCCACCATGATGTTCACGGAGATACAAAGTTCGTATGCGCTTCGTGCACTCTCCGCGTGCGCAGCCGACTCTTCAAGCCGCGTGCGACGTGCAGCCGTCGCGGCGCTCAAACACGCGGCAATCCTACACCCCAAGGGGGTTGTGGATGCGCTGACGCAATCGCGACAAGACGCTTACGATCGAGAAGAAACGCGGCGCGCCTTGGTTTTTGCCTTAGGAGAATCGGGTGTGGCATTGGCAGTTCCGTCACTTGTCGATGCACTCTCAGACTCATCCGACGATGTGGCTGAGACCGCGCATCATGCATTGCGACGCCTCACGTTCCAAGATTTTGGGCGCGACGCGCGACGTTGGGTAGGGTGGGCTCGCTCCAGTGTGGGCCGTCATTCTATCGAATGGATGATGGAGGGCATTCTCTCCGAGAGCGGCGAAGTAAGGCGCCACGCAGCGGCGGAATTTACCCGCACCACGGGCGTTCAGCTGTCACTCCCCGCGGGAGACGATCGCATGCAAATAGAAACGCTGTACGACAGGCTCTACGCTTGGTGGAGCAGTAGCGGCAAAGTGCAGTTTGCACAGGTCTCCCAATGAACACTTGTTCCAACACATTCTTTGTCGCTGCATTGTGCATAAATCTGCCTTTGGCCCACGGCAATTGCGTGCCAAAAAAGCGCGCCGCCGCCGCTGCTGCAACGGAGCCCGTCGCCCCAAGCCCCAATGCTGCCGTTGCCCTAGTTCCTCCGCGCCCAATTGCCCCATCTTGGCCCGCCGAATCCCCAATAGAGTCGCACCTCACCGAGCTGCGCCACGCTGGCCAGGAGTCGTTCCGTACCAATCGTGTTCCAAAGGGCCGAAGCGAACGCTACGGCCACGCCGAAACGATTGTGCGTGCGGCGGCCTCGGCCGTGCTGGTCCGCACCAAGGATTATGCTCACTACAAAGAACTCGCCCCTCGCCGGTTTCGTGCTGCCAGTGTGTTGGAAATGAACACCACCGGCACAGATGTCTACCTAGAGGTTCCGATGATCGGTGGCCTCGTCGTGCTGTGGCAGGTGCTGCGCTTTGCGCCCGTCGCCACGTTAAGCAAGAGCACGAAACGTGTAGAAGGCATCTTTGTACGGGGCAATGTTTCCGATGCTCACGTCGTGTTTGATATTATCCAGACCGCGCCCAACGAAACGCTTCTAACTGCCGATTTGCTCATCACATTGCCCTTCGCAGCGCCCGGCGACAAGATCGATGAAGAACTACGAGATGCCGCAGCAGACGCCATCCGCGGCATCCGCGAACAAGTCGAAGCCGCCGCACCAGCGCCGCATTAGAATGTTCCGCCCAACACGGCCGTGGCGCCTCCTGGCAAAGGAGATATGTGCAGGGCGGCCTTGAGACCATCGGCGTCCGCTTTGGGCGAGGTGAGCACCAGCACCGCGCC
>JAYWGD010000127.1:0-7745 GCA_043778435.1 Myxococcales bacterium
GTTACCATCCAGACCATTGCTCAGTGGCCCCCCGTGCGCGCCCCACGAGACCAGGTCGAGCGACGTTGGCGCTTCGTGAATTTGCGTCACGCCGAATGGCCATGCCGCATCAATGCTGAGCCACGCCGCATAGTCGGCATTGGCGAGAAATGTGGGCGACGGCCGTGTGCTCCCGGCGTCGGTCGGTGCAGCGCCATCGGACGGGTTGGAGGCATCCACGCGCACCGCGCTGTCGGCGAGCGCAGTGGCATCCGCGACTCTCGCTGCGTCCTGCGGCGCAACGGTGGCGTCCAGCAAAATCACAGCGCCTGCTTCGTCGACGACCACAGGGGGCAGCACGAACTCGTTGTTACCGGTGGTGCATGCGGCCACCACGAGCACTGTAGAAACGGCATAGAACGAAACGAAAAAACGTGACGCGATAGACATGGCCTTGTCTATCGCGCGTGCATGACGAATACAACGATCTTTGGGACGATCCGAGTCGCACTCCTACACGGAGAAAAGAACTCTACCGAAGCTCGAGTCGGCTCGCCATTTGGCTGCCCAAACGTCGTTGCGGGTCGAGGCGGTCTCGAAGCGATGCAAAGGCCGTGAGCGCAGCCTGTCCCCAAAAGCGGTGCGCCTGCTCGGCCTTCAGCACGCCGTCCTTGGCCATGTAGAAACGGCCTCCCACGGCAAGCACGGCCTCGCTCAATTTGTGGGTGAGATCCCATAGTAGCGCGCGGTTGTCGGCAGTGACTTTGAAGTCCATGGCGAAGGACCAACCGTCGAGTCCATGCGTCATCAGAAAGGAGTCTGCACGGTGCCGCTTGAGCACGCCCAAGTAGGGTGGCAAATCGACGGAGAGACAGCGCTGGAGGATGTCTGCGAGTACCGCTCGCGCATGGGCATGCGGCAAAAATACTTGGTACTGAATGAAGCCGCCAGCGCCGTACGCCAAGCGCCAGTTGGGCACGTAGTCGAGCAAGAAGGCGAAGCCCACATGAGACTGCAAATAGGCTTTGGGGCCCTTCCAAGTGTCAAGCGCGAACTTCACGGCGTTGGTGCAACGCGTACCAAAGTTGGTGAGGAACGGCGCCATAAAGTGCCACAAAATGCTGCGCGGGACGCCCATGATGGTGGGCGGGAGGCCTTGCTTCTCCACATGAAAAGATTCCCTGTTGGCAGAGCTGTCGGGCACATCATGCAAGTAATTTGCGGCATGCAACACGCCGCGACCCAGGCTTGCGCCGGGTACCATGCAGTCCACCCACGCGACCAAATAGTCGCGGTTGTTCAAGTTCTGTTCGAAGAGATCGAACACCTCGTCGAGATTGTTTCCGACAAGGGGCGTGACTTGCAAAAGGCCGCTCTCGACCTTCTTCATCTGAAGACGAATGCGCGTGAATGCACCCAGCAATCCCATGCCACCGATGGCCGCATGAAACACGTCTGCATTCTGCACGCGGCTGCACGTGAGCAGTGCGCCCTCGGACGTGACCAAATCGAAGTCGAGCACGTGATCACCGATAGGGCCCACCTTCCAAGCGTTCTTGCCATGCACGTTCATCGACAAGATGCCGCCAAACGTGGGCCGCATGGTGCCTGGCACCACCGGTGGCCAGTAGCCGTCTTCGATCGTGCGGCGCCACAAGTCCTCGACGGTGAGGCCGGGCTCGAACTCGGCAATGCCTGAATCGGCGTCCCAATGCAGCAAGCGCCGAAAGTGGGTCATGTCGAACACAATGCCGGTCGCATTGAGCGAGGCATCGCCGTAGCTTCGCCCCGAGCCGCGGAACGTGACCGACAAGCCCTCAGCCGCAGAGGCCTTGAGCATGCTGCGCAACTCCTCGAGGTCACGAGGCACAAGCACTCTGCATGATGCAGACACCGCGCGCCCAAAGCCCTCGAGTACCTGCAAAGAGGCGCGACCACGAAGCGTGGGGTTGGAGGCAGGCCGGCTCATACGTTGGTCTTTCTGAAGATGAACGATGGGATGTTGCGAATCACAAAGGCCACCAGCGCCCAGCGTGAGGGCACAAAGCCGCTTTGGCTGTTGCCCTTGCGCGCCATGGCCACAATCGCGGTGGAGGCCTGCTCAGGCGAGATGAGCCACAAGAGCCCTTTCATGCCTTTGGTCATGGCCGTGTCGATGAAGCCAGGCTTCACGGTCACCACGTTGACGCCATAGCGAGAGCTGCGATTTCGCAACGACTCTAGATAGGTGGAGAGTGCAGCTTTCGAGGTGCAATAGCCTGGGTTGCCACGCCGGCCGCGCTCACCGGCAATGCTGGAGATACCAACGATGGTGCCCGAACGCGCGGCCTCGAAGCGCGCGGCCGCTTGGTTCATCCAAGCCATGGCGCCCAGCAAATTGACATCGATCATCAAGCGGTCTTTGTCGAAGCTGTATTCGCCTTCGGCCAAGGTGGGCATCACGCCGGCGGCGTAGACCAAGGTGTCAACGCCGCCCATGTCGGCGCTGATGCGCTCGAACAAGGCCGGGACATCATCAAAGGCGCTTGCATCATGCATGTAGCTTGTGAACTGCTCGGGGTGGGATGCTGCGACCAGGTTGAGCTCGTCTTGGCGACGCGCGAGCAAAGCCACTTTCGCCCCTGCCGCGGCGAGCTCCTTGGCCACCGCTGCGCCGATGCCCGAAGAGGCTCCCACCACAATCACTTTGTTTATTCTTGCAGTCATAAGGCGTGTCGTAGTCGGGAATTGCGCTTCTGACAATGTTCGACCACGGAGCAGACATGGCGTTCTACGCCATTTCACAATCAACTTTGTTTTGCAACTAATATGTAATAGCGCTCAGCCCATGAACATGCCGCCGATGGATACGCGACTTCCTGTCACTGTGCTTTCCGGATTCTTAGGGGCCGGGAAAACAACCTTGCTGAACTACGTGCTCTCCAACCGGGCGGGGATGCGTGTGGCGGTCATCGTGAACGACATGAGCGAAATCAATATCGATGCTCGGCTTGTGAAAGGCGGCGATTCTGCATTGTCGCGCGTCGACGAAAAGCTGGTGGAGATGCAGAATGGCTGCATCTGCTGCACGCTGCGGGAAGATTTGCTTTTGGAAGTGGGTCGGCTCGCGGAGCAGAAGAAGTTTGACTACCTGCTCATCGAGTCCACCGGGATCTCGGAGCCTCTACCCGTGGCGGAGACCTTTACCTTCGAGGGCGAGGACGGTCAGAGCTTGTCGACGGTTGCGCGGCTGGACACCATGCTCACGGTCGTTGATGCGAAAAACTTTCTGACAGACTGGCTCACCGAAGACGATCTCCGCGCACGGAAGCTGGCGCTCAGCGAGGAGGACGAGCGTACTATCCCCGATCTTCTGGTGGAGCAAATCGAGTTTGCCAACGTTCTTGTCATCAGCAAAGCGGATCTCGTTTCCGCCAGCGATTTGCCACGTCTGGAGGCCATGCTCCATCACCTTAACCGGACGCAAAGATCACGTATGCTTCCCACGGTGCGGTCGATTTGAAGGCCGTGTTTCATACGGGACGCTTTGACTTTGAGGCTGCTGCTCGAGCCCCCGGGTGGCTTCAAGAAGCACGCGGAGAACACGTGCCCGAGTCTTTAGAATACGGAGTGACAAGCTTTGTGTACCGCGCGCGTCGCCCCTTTCATCCCGCGCGCTTTTGGGATGCGCTGCACGAAGAGGACGTTGCATGGAACGGGGTGCTGCGATCGAAGGGGTTCTTCTGGCTCGCATCACGCATGGATGTCACGGGCAGCTGGTCGCAAGCCGGGAGCTCAGCGCACTACGAGCCCATCGGTGTTTGGTATGCGACGCTGCCGCGCGAAGAATGGCCTGACGACGACGCCACGCTCGCGCAGTTGCAAAAAGACTGGCAGGAGCCGTGGGGCGACCGACGTCAGGAGCTGGTGTTTATCGGCGCAAGCATGGATGAGCCCGCGTTGCGGCGCGCGCTCGACGCGTGCTTGCTTTCCGACATAGAGATGCATCAGGGCGTCGACGCGTGGTCGGCCATGAGCGATCCGTTTCCTGCGTGGGTCGCATCGCTCGACGAAGCGATCTAGAGTTCGGTGGATGCTTCGGCTTCGTCGGCCGTTCGGGCGCCCAAGTGCTCACGCGGTAGAACCGCCCGTCCGACGAGCACCGCGAGCACGGCCATCAATGCACTGCCTAGCAGCACCCCCAGTTTGGCGGCGGCCAGCAAATCTTGTTGCGGAAAGGCCAAGCGCGCCACGAACAGGGACATGGTAAGCCCGACGCCCGCGCATAGCCCAAGCACCCAAAGCGCGGGCCATCGCAAGCCTAGCGGAAGACGCGCGAGGCCTGCGCGCACGGCAAGCCATGAGGTCCCCAATACGCCCAAAGGTTTGCCCAAGACCAGGCCCGCGGCCACCGCACAAGTCACCGAAAAAGAGGCGCCTCGAAGCGACACGCTTTGCAGCGACACACCCGCATTGGCGAGCGCAAATGCGGGCATCACGCCATAGGCGACCCATGGGTGCAACCTCACGAGACACGCGTCGGCGCGCTTCCCTGGCGGCAGCAAAAGGCCAAGTGCCACGCCGTAGACGGTAGGATGCACATGCCCCGCTTGCGGGTAAAACAAGGCAAGCACGACGATGGCACCCAAGTCATCGATCACGGCCAGCGCAAGCAACAGCACACGCAATGCAGGCGGCACGCGTTTGCCAATCAACGACAGCGCACCGAGCGCGAACGCAATGTCCGTCGCCATGGGCACGCCCCATCCCGCTCGCGTCAGGGGCGCGCCAGCCCCGGCCAAATACACCAACGCGGGAACCACCATCCCGCCCACGGCCGCAACCACGGGCAGCGCGGCACGGCGCCATTCGGACAGCTCTCCGCGATGCAGTTCACGGCGAATCTCGAGCCCCGCGACAAAGAAGAACAACACCATCAAGCGATCGTTCACGAAGCCCTCGTGCGACCCTCCCAGCCATGAATTGGCATGCGACCACGGCGATTGCCAAAACGCATGCACCTCCCATGCAGAACCCATGTTGGCGAGCATCATGGAGATCACGGCGCACAACAAAAGCAAGACGCCGCTTGCCGCCTCGGTTCGCAAAAACGCTTCAAGCGTGTAGAGCACACCAACTTTGGGCACGGGGCTTGACGAGCGAGAGCTCGATGTCACGGCGGCGAAATCCGTCGCAATACTTGCAGCACTTCGGGCCAAAGTTTGGCTTCGGCCGACGCGCGAAAATAGCCCATATGCCCCATACTCTCTAGCCCCAGGTCTTGCGGCGAAGGGGCGCGCAACTCCAACGATGCATGGCGATAGTGAGAGAAAAAGCTGCGCCCTGAGGTCGGGCCCGCCCACGCATCGTCGCTCACGTTGTAGCTCACCACAGGCGTCGTGATCTTGTCGAAGGCGGATTGCGCATCGAGCGACGCATCGGCAAACCAGTGCGGCTCCCGCGCGCACCAACGCTTCCAATGCTCAAACACGCCCACCGGCAAAGGCTCGCCCAACCCCAAAAGCTTCGAGGGAAAGTACCCATACGCGCGCGTCAATGGCGGCCCAAGAACATGCCACATCAACCTTGCTTTCAGACCTTCTGCAAAGGCCATGTGTCCGTGCCAGCCATTGCCCGTTCCAAACGCCACCAAGCCGCGCAGGGCAGGCTCTGGCGGGAGCAAACCATACGCTTGTCCGCCGAAGCTGTGGCCCACGACGATCACATCGCCTTGCTCGCGCGCCCAAGAGACCGCTCCTGCAAGATCGAGCCTTGCCCAGTCTAAAAAATTCGCGTCGAAACCGCGTAGCCGCACGGGCGCCGATGCACCGATGCCGCGGTAGTCGAACGTGAGAACGCCATATCCGGCATTCTGCATGTACACGGAGAAACGCCTGTAAAAGCCTTGCGGAACGCCCGTGGCGGCGGCCACAACAATCCATGTATTGCGCACATTCGAGGCGTCGCCACCGGCACGGGGCTCGTATGCCGTTGCGCCTAGTGATGTGCCGTCGGAGGTCTGGATGCGAAAGGTGCGCACGGCCACAAGTTACGTCACAAGCGTTTGGCGCGCACGCACAACGCACAACGCACCAGGCCCTCGCGCTTCCTCGTGTTTGCATGAACACGTGTGAGGAAACCACGAGGGCCCGGAACGACGCTGTCGCGACTCCGGGATAGAGCGCGCTCAGTGCGTCACATCGGCCACTTCGTTTGTCACTCCGTGGGCTCGTGACGACCCCGCGGAGTCTGCACCACGGGCGGCAAGCGAAGCGACGGCTATTTGTTCAAAGCCGCTGCGCGCCAGTGCGACACCAGACGCGCAGCGGTACGACGCGGCGCCTCCACATGGGGACAATGCCCCATCTTCAACGGACGCTCGATCACCGCGCTCGCGGGCAAATGCGCTTGAAAGTACTCGAGCGCCTCCAGCGGCAACACGCGCTCTGACTCGCCCCACCAAAGCAACACGGGCATGGCCAGCGCGCGAAGTTCCTCAGGCTCCATAGCGCTGGCACGCTCAGCCTGCGCGAGCACCGAACGCACGGAAGAGGAGCGCGTGATGGCCAGCACCTCACGCGCAACCAAGGCGGAATACCAAGGAGGCTGGTGATAGACACGCTTCAGAAACGCTCTCGCTTCTCGGGGTGTTGAGATGTCGAACGCCGCCGTGACCCGGCGAATCACATCCGGCGAGAGCGCGGCGCCCGCAGGCGAAAGGAGCGCCAGAGACCGCACACGCTTGGGGCGTTCGCTGGCATAGCGTAGCGCCATCGCACCGCCCAGCGAGTTGCCTACGAGCGAAAACGGCATGCCGCAGAGTGCATCGATACACACACAAAGAGCATCGTACATCTCCACCAGATCCACGCTCCGCTGCGTGACCGCACTGAGACCGTGTCCAGGCATGTCGATGCAAATGATCGATTGTACATGGGGCTGCAGGGCCAACGTGAGCGGCACAAAGTTCGTGGCCGCGGCGCCTAGACCATGCAGCAAAATGACTGGCGGAAGACTGCCTCGACCACGCGCCACACTGGCATGCATGCGCCCAAGTTCTGTCGGCACATAGGTGCTCGAAAAGCCGCCTAGCCGCAGCACGGGGCGCGCGATTTTCTCTGCAAGTTCAAGTGCTCGCGGACGAGCAACGGAAGGAGACTGCATCAGCTCACGTTGAATAGTCATTCTTCCGAAAAATCACAAGAAGAGCTGCCCCGCCCGCAAACAGCCTCCTCGACTCTCACACGACTGGCACCCTGCTCCTGTGCCCGTCAGCATAACGGCTGTGTATCGGGTCACGCCTTTGACCACACTGGTATGACAAGCCATGCAGGTCGCGAGCGATGCCAACACAATCGACGAGCCTCGGCCGTTGCAAACGTGCTTCGGTCGGTGATGGCACCTTGTGGGGTGTAGACCGCGAACGACAAGTTGTCATCCACACGCAAGTTCGCGAACAACACTTCGGTCTCGCGGACCGTTGTCCCATCCAGCGTTTCTGCGACTCGAATGGCGCTGTCCGGGCTGAGCCGAATCCGGCGCGGACCGTCTTTGGGGCGCGCATTCAATGGTTTCGCTTTCCCAAGTGTCGTAGCGACCGTAGCGATGCACAAGCTCCTCGAGGCCTGCAGGAAGCGCTTGCTCGCACACATCAAAGTGGTGCAGCCCTCGGCGCAAAAAGGCCAGATCCAAGCGGCCTGCAGACGACCCCCGCGCCGCTGCCGCGAGTACACTGCGCCCCATTCCGGTCTTGGCATCGGCATGTGCAAGTTGCGCTGCGTTTTTGC
>JAYWGD010000128.1:0-7736 GCA_043778435.1 Myxococcales bacterium
ACCACACCATCGCGTACGGGGCGCACGCGCACATAGCGCTCCCACGGCAGACCTAGCTCGTCGAAGGCAATGCGACAAAAGTCTCGCACGCTATGCAAAACACCGCTTCCCACCACATAGTCGCGCGGCGCAGGCGCTCGAAGCATGGCCTGCATGGCGCGGGTGATATCCTCCGCAGCGCTCCAATCCACCATGCTGTCTAGGCTGGCCAATTCCAAGATTGGAGGCTCTAGCCCGTCGTGCAGCGCGCGGGCCACATCGGCGGCGGCATGAGCAATTTTGGCGCTCACAAAGTCGCGCGACCGAAGCGACGACTCATGATTGTAGAGCACACCGGACACCGCAAACATGTGGTGCTGCTCACGCATCACGCGGCAGACGCCCATCCCTGCACATTTGGAGACGGCATAAGGGCTCTGCGGACGCAGCTCGGTTTCCTCATTTTGCGGGCTTGCCGTGGGCGCGCCAAACACATGAGAGCTCGCGGCATAGAACAATCGGGCCTGCGGCGCATGCGCGCGCAGCGCCTCGAGCGTGCTCAGCAGCCCATCCACGTTGATGGCAAAACTTTGGCGAAACAAGTGCCCAACATCGACCTGTTCTCGCTGCTCGGAGGCATGATGAAACGCCGCGAGATAATAGACCTCGGCCGGCTGCTCACGCTGCACCAAGGCATGCACCAGCGCGCGATCCGACAGATCGATGCTGAACGGCTCGACGCCTTCCGCGCGAGGCGCAGCGGCCAGGTCTACGCCCACCACGCGCATTCCTTGAGCGAGCAATTGCGCTGACAGAATGCGGCCATCCTGGCCACCGCTGCCCAGCACCAACGCACAACGAGTCACGGCAGGAATTCGATCGCAGGCAACGGAAACAAGAGCTTGCCGCCCTCGGCCATGAAGGCCGACTCACGCGCCACAAATGTTTTTCGGAAGTGCCAGGGCAACACCATGAACACATCGGGCTTGGAGGCGCGCGCGTCCTCCTCGGAGACGATGGCGATCTCGGTGCCCGGCGTGAACGCGCCGTACTTGTCGGGGTTGACTTCGGCGATGGCCGGCAACAAGTCCGACGTGATGCCGCAGTACTGGAGCACGACATTGCCCTTGGTCGAGGCGCCAAGACCGACCACGCGCTTGCCTGCAGCCTTGAGCGCACGAAGCTGCGCGGGTAGCTCGGTGCGATGCTTGTCGACGAGCAGGGAAAACGCCTCGTAGGGCACAAGCGTGTGCAAGCCACGCGCGTCTTCACGCGCAAGCACCTCCGCCACGATGGGCGCATGAGGCCCCGCGGCCTTTTCGGCCGTCACGGCAAAGCTTCCGCCATTCACATCGTTGAAGGTGATGTCCACAATGCGCAGCCCCGCGCGCGAGGTCATCCACACCACTTGTCGAAGCGCGTAGTACTCGAGATGCTCGTGACAGACCGTGTCGTACGACACCGTGTCGAGCATCAGAGGCAAGTAGCTTTGCTCGAAGTGCCACACGCCGCCTGGGGCCAAGACCGCGGCGACATCGGCCACAAAGCTCATGGGCGCCGGCAAGTCATAAAACATCGAGATACTGGTGACCACCTGGGCTTTGGGCAGCCCAAGCCGCGCATAGTTTTCAGCCGTAAAAAAGTCGGCAACAACCGCGATGTCCTTCTCATAATACTTAGCGAATTTGCTCGCCGTTGGATCGATGCCCACGCGCTTAAGGCCAGGCACTTTGTAGTGCGAGAGCGTGGTGCCATCGTTGCTCCCGATGTCGAGAACAACATCGCCCGCGCTCAGCGCTTTGCGGGCGACAATCATGGCCACCTTCTCGCCCAAGTGGCGCACCATCGAGGCATTCAGGCCGCTGCGATAGCCGTAGTTGTCGCCGTACATCTCGTCGAGATCGTAGGAGTGCGCAAGCTGCACGAGGCCGCAAGCCTCGCTGTTGTCGGGGTCGTGACATTTGACGAGTTGGAGCGGCCCACGGGTGATGTCTTCGCCGCGCGTTTTCGGAAAGACGCCGGTGAGCACCTGGATTCCGAGATCCAAGATCTGAACGAGCTTGGTGTTTCCGCAAATGCGGCATGCCTGAAGTTGGGTCACGCTCATGATTTGAGTTCTCCTCGGACGACGGCGAGATCTGCATCGACCATGAGGCGAGCGAGTTCGTCGAACTTGGTTTTTGGGGTCCAGCCCAGTTTGGTTTTTGCCTTGCTTGCGTCGCCCAAGAGCAAGTCCACCTCGGTGGGGCGGAAGTACTTTGGATCCACCACCACGTGATCTTGCCAGTTGAGACCGGCATGCGAAAACGCAACCTCGCAAAACTCACGCACGGTGTGGGTCTCGCCCGTCGCGACCACATAGTCGTCGGGCGCATCCTGCTGCAGCATGAGCCACATGGCTTCGACGTAGTCTTTGGCGTATCCCCAATCGCGTTGCGCATCGAGGTTGCCAAGGCTTATCTTGCTGCGCATCCCGCACTTGATCTCGGCCACACCACGTGTGATTTTACGGGTCACAAAGGCCTCACCACGGCGCGGGCTCTCGTGATTGAAGAGAATGCCGTTGCACGCAAACATGCCGTAAGCCTCGCGGTAGTTGACCGTGATCCAGTGAGCATACAGTTTTGCGGCAGCGTAAGGAGAGCGCGGATAGAACGGCGTGGTCTCACTCTGCGGAACCGCTTGTACCAGGCCAAACATCTCGGACGATCCAGCCTGATAAAACTTGGGTGTGTAGCCCGACTCTCGCACGGCTTCGAGCAAGCGCAAGCAACCCACGCCGGCGGATTCGGCCGTGTAGTCGGGCACATCGAAACTGACTTTGACGTGGCTCTGCGCGCCCAAGTTGTAGATCTCGTCGGGGCGGACTTCGCGCAGGATGCGGCCGATGCTCGTGGCGTCGGTGAGGTCGCCATAATGCAACGTGGGGGCCACGTTGTGTGCGGCGTTGAAGATGTGATCGATGCGCGCGCGATTGAGTGAACTCGACCGACGCACCACCCCGTGTACTTCGTAGCCCTTCTCGACCAAAAGCTCGGCGAGGTAAGAGCCGTCTTGGCCAGTGATACCAGTAATAAGGGCGCGTGACGGCATTGCGCCGCATGGCTACAGTCTGGAGCGAGCCTGTGGCAAGTGCATTCATGACCGAGGGTTCGATCTGAGAGTCATCAACGCCGTGATGCGCGGCTCACCGCGCGGCCTCTGAATGCGGCTCGACACACTCTTGGCAGTTCGGCTAGGTCTGCGCGTGTGTCTATGCGAACCCTGATCGTCACCCCGACGTACAATGAAAAAGACAACATCGAAGCGTTTGCCGCCTCGGTGCGTGCGGCCATGCCAGGCTCCGATTTGCTCATCGTGGACGACAATTCCCCCGATGGCACGGGCGCCATCGCCGATGCCGTCGCAGCCAAAGACCCGCAAGTACGCGTCCTGCATCGCGCTGGAAAGCTGGGTCTGGGCACAGCTTATCTGCAGGCATTTCGCATGGGTTTGGATGACGGCTATGGTCGCTTCGTCGAGATGGACGCCGATTTTTCGCACGACCCGCGCTACCTCAAAGACTTTGTGGTGGCCTTTGAGAAGGGCGCCGATGTGGTCGTGGGCTCGCGCAACATTCGCGGCGGACGCGTTGAGGGCTGGGGCCCCGGACGTCATTTGATGTCCAAGGGCGGCTCACTGTATTCCCGTATGGTGTTGGGCATCGGTATCAAAGATCTCACGGGCGGCTACAACGCATTCTCGCGAGAAGCCCTTCAGCGCATCGATCTTTCCAAGGTGGATTCGGCCGGCTACTCGTTCCAAATTGAGATGAAATTCCGAGCGCACTGCGCCGGACTCAAGCTCGTCGAGGTGCCCATTGTCTTTGTGGACCGACGCGCCGGGCAGAGCAAAATGAGCAGCGGTGTGTTCTCCGAGGCCATCGCGCGCGTGTGGGCCATGCGCGCCGATGCACTTCTGGGCAAGCTCTGAACGTTGCCCATGACTGCCACACTCTCCATCGTCGTCCCACTCTACAACGAGGAGGAAAACATCGGGGCTTTGGTGCATGAGGTGGCTGCAGCATGCAACCAGTTGCGGGATACGACGTTCACGCTTTGGCTGGTCAATGATGGGAGCCGAGATCGTTCGCAAGAGGTGATCGAGCAACTGGCTCGTGACTATGCCTTTGTGCGCGCCGTGGAGTTGTCGAAGAACTTTGGCAAGGAGGCCGCGCTCAGTGCGGGCTTAGATCTTGCCGACGGAGATGCCGTGCTCTTCATGGATGCCGATCTGCAACACCCACCATCGAGCATCGCGGCCTTTGTAGCGGCGTGGCAAAACGGCGCAGATGTGGTGGTGGGGGTGCGAGACACCACCGAGGAAAAGAGCTTGGCCCGACGCGCCTTTGGTGCACTCTACACCTGGATTGCCAAGCGCCTCGCTGACGATCCGGCCACACGTGGAGAGACGGATTTTTGCTTGTTGGATCGCAAAGTGGTGCTGGCCGCTCGCGCGCTGTCGGAACGTGAGCGCATCTTTCGCGGCCTCGTGCGTTGGCTAGGCTTTCGGCGTGTAGAGGTTCATTTTGATGCTGGGAGCCGATACAGCGGCGTGCCTAGCTACACCTTTGGCAAACTGCTGACGCTCGCGTTTCGCTCCTTCACATCGCAGTCGCAAGCGCCGCTGCGCGCGGTGCTTTATCTGGGCATGCTCGCGTGCATCTCTTCTCTGCTGGGATTGCTTTGGATGGTTCTTGCCGAGCCGCTCATCGATCCGCGTTGGCACTACACGGCGCTTGCGAAGGCCTTGGTTTTCACCATCGGACTTGTGGGTATTGTGCAAGTATCTTTGGGGATCACGGCGCTCTATGTGGCGAGCATTCACCAAGAGTCGCTAGGCCGGCCCTTGTATGTGGTGCGCAGCGTGAACGGGGAAACGCGCGTATGAAGGTCACGTTTTGCGCCGGCACCGCGGCGGAGCTGATCAAGCTGGCGCCGCTCATCGGCCGGGCCGAGCGCGCAGGGCAAACATGGCGCGCCGTGTTCACCGGACAAGCGCCCAAGAGTTTTATGGCGCAGTGGCACGACTTCGGCTTCGACACCGGCAAGCTGCGCGTGCTCGAGACGCGCGCTGAGGATTTGTCATCATCGAGCGAGGCGGCGGCGTGGCTTCTGCGCATGACCAGTCGGCTCCCGTTGCCAAACAAGCAATTGCGGCTGGAGCAGGCCAAATTCAAAGGCGGCTTATGGCTGGTGCACGGCGACACCATGTCGACCTTTGCCGGCGCGCTTTTGGGTGCGCGCTTGGGAATGCGTGTTGCGCACGTAGAAGCCGGACTGCGCTCACACAACCTCAAGGACCCATTCCCTGAGGAGATGAACAGGCGTTCGGTGGCCAAGATTGCCTCCCTTCACTACGCGCCGGAGCGCGCGGCCCAACACAACCTGCTACGCGAAAAGGCGCGCGGCGAAGTAGTGTATACTGCAGGCAATACGCAGTGCGACGCCGTGCTCGAAGCGCTTGCCAATCGGGAACAGGCGCGTGCGCACGAAGACCCTTACGTTCTTGTGAACATCCATCGCTTCGAAACGATGATGTCACCCGAACGCGGAGGTCAGGCCAAAGAGATCCTGCGGCAGGCCTCGATGCGTCATCGCCTGGTGATCGTGTCGCACGCCACCACGCTCGCATGGCTCGACAAGGATCCGGGCTTCAAGCGTGAGCTGGAGCAGAACGGCGCCATCTGGCTGCCGCGACAAACCTTCTCGCGCTTTGTGCGTTGGCTTGTGGATGCCGAGGGCATCATCTCCGACAGCGGCGGCAACCAAGAGGAGTGCGCCATGTTGGGCGTGCCATGTTTGCTGCTACGTCATGTCACGGAGCGAGAGTTGCCCGGGGGGCGCACCAACGTGGTGCTCAGCCAGTTTCGGGACGAGCTCATCGCGCCCTTTTTGGCAAACCCCTCAAGCTATCGATTGCCACAGCTGCATCAGGGCGACTCGCCTGCAGACATCATCTTTGCGCACATGCGCCGCGTGTCAGGCGACTCGGCGTAGCACCAGCTCCCAGATCAAAAATCGCGGGACGGGCACGCGCACGTGGTCCAAATAGCGCTTGAGCTTCTTCGCGGCCCAATGATGCGGATCACTGCGAAAAACCACGCGAAGTGCCACATCGAAGAGTGGGTAGCTCACGGGCAACTTCACATTTTGCTCCACCACAAAGCGGCCTTGCAACACGCGCAGAAGCTGCTCGTCGCCTGTGTATTCGCGCAGATGCGTTGGGTCCAGTACTCGCTCTCCGTTGGCGTTTCGGTAGAAGTACCAAGCCCCTGGGCGCTTGAACACCGTGGACACATACGCGATGGCGCCAGGCCGCATCACGCGATGCATGGCATCGATCATTTTGGCGTCATCGACATGCTCGATGACCTGCGACGACAAGAAAAAGTCGACGCTCTCGTCGGCCACCGTCGAAAGGGTTTCCACGTTGTCGACGGCCGCATCGAAGCGGGTGCCAAACTTGGGCAAGCGCGACACGCGGAGCTCGGACAAGTCGCGCGCCAGCACCGTTTTGTCGGCCAGCAAGCCACGAGCATCGAGCGCGCCAAGCACAGAGCCATCGCCGGCCCCGGCATCCAGCACGGTGGCGCCCGCCGGCACTTGGCTCGCCACTTGAATCAGCAGAGGCGGCAGATGCTCGGAGGCCACATGGGGATGGTTGCGTGCGTAAGTCTCGATGTCCATGGGAGCTTATGCATATCGGACAACGGCGCATTGAAGCAATGCGCACGCACCGCAGACACCACGAAGACGGCGGAGCGGAGCAGCGCGGCTACCAGGGACCCGCAGTGGTCTCCCAGGCATCACGCAGAGCCTGAGGGTTTACCCTCGTGGGATCGACCAGTGTCAGTAGGTAGTAAGAGTAACTGCCACCACTAAATGCGGGCGCCAAAACGGGCACAAAGCCGCGGCGCACGCTCTCCTGATAGATCGCCGTCTCATGCCCCAACGTGGGGACAAAAGCTGTGGGCGATTGGGAGATGAGCACGACCGCATCGACGCCGCGCCCGAACACATACTCTGGCGATTGGTCTTTAGTGATCGCCACGTGCTCGTCGTTGAGACCCATAGTGTCGATCACACGCCAGCGCGAATAGTAAGGCAACGCGCCCACGTCGCCCAAGGCAATGGTTCGGGTGTAGGGCGAGGCGACCTTCGCCAGCGCAGCACCCAACCGACCATGGGCCGTACGGAGCGTGGTGCCGTACGTGACGAGGTTCTGAATGCGCGCGGGAAAGGCCACCGCATCGACTTCCCAAAGCGACACCACAAGCAACACACCGATGCCCAAAAGGCGCGCAGGAAAACGGTCAGCGATCAGGCGAGCCCATCCCACCAGCGACAGCGCCATGGCCACGGGAAGCACGGGGAAAAGGTATCTCTCCTCGAAGCACATCAAGTGCTCAGGCCAGGCGTAGTAGAGAAAAAAGAGCGACAGCGCCGTGGCCACAAGCAACAGAAGGCGGCGGCGCAGGCATGCGTACAGCAGCCCTGCACCCCAGAGCGCCGACGACAAATGATGCGACGCAAACCAAGTCTGTACATGAGGCAATCCCGTCCATTGGGCCCCGGCCGACTTCACGTAACACGGAAGCGGAAACCAATGGCCGTAGTCGCTGCGCTTGATGATCAACACGAGCACCACGGGAAGCACTGCGACCAGCAAATAGCGAACCGCAGACACGCGTGAGACGAAGACGGCGCGCAGCAAAA
>JAYWGD010000129.1:0-7705 GCA_043778435.1 Myxococcales bacterium
GTGCTCCGTGCGCTTCAGACCAACCTCCACCAAATGTTCGGTCTCCGGGCGAGGCACAAGCACGCGCGCGTCGACCTTAAATTCGCGTCCATAAAACTCGCGCACGCCGCGCAAGTAGGCAATAGGCTCGTGGTTGCGTCGGCGCTTGATGAGAGCGCGTATCTCCGCAAGCTCAGCGGACTGCAGCTGGCGCTCGTGGCTCATCATCATCTGCGTGCGTGTGAGCCCTGTCACATGACCCACGATAAGCTCGGCATCGAGACGCGGCGAACTCATGCCGCGCGCCCTAAAGTCGTCGGTCGCCCATTTGACAAGCCCGCCCACCGTCCACTCTTGCGGAGGCATCGACGGCGGCGCACCACTCCCGCGGGCCGAAGGCTGACTCGAATTTGAGCTCATGGGGTCAGGCGCCGTGGGCCGTGCGCGCGCGGCTCACCACGGTCTCTACGAGGCCTCGAATACGCGTGAGCTCTCCATCGCTGGGCGCCTCAAATCGCAACACCAGAATTGGCCCGGTGTTCGACGCGCGTACCAAGCCCCAAGCGGGCGCTGCCGGCGTGCCAAACGTGATGCGGGCGCCGTCGACGTCGTTCACCTCAAAGCCCTCCGCGCGGAAATGTTTGAGCACCTCTTGCACCACATCGAACTTGACGGAGTCCGGGCAGTCCACACGCAATTCAGGTGTAGACTGCAGCACGGGCAAATCGGCCAATTGCTCCAAAATCGTGGCATCAGAATTGGATGCGATTTCCACCAATCGCAATGCCGCGTAGAGCGCATCGTCGTAACCAAAGTAGCGGTCGGCAAAGAACAAGTGTCCGCTCATCTCCCCCGCGAGCAACGCCCCGGTTTCCTTCATCTTGGTCTTAATGAGCGAATGCCCGGTCTTCCACATCAGCGGTGTGCCGCCGTGCTTGACGATATCATCGTACAATGTTTGCGAGCATTTTACCTCACCAATCACGGTTGCCCCAGGGCTGCTCTTGAGCAGTGCGCGTGCAAACAGCACCAAAAGCTTGTCGCCCCACAAGATATTCCCCTCCCCGTCTACGCCGCCCAAACGGTCGGCATCGCCATCAAAAGCCAAACCCAAGTCGGCTTTGGTTTCGCGCACGCGTGCTATCAGCGCCTCAAGATTTTTCGGCACCGTGGGATCGGGGTGATGGTTCGGGAAGGTGCCATCCATGTCGCAGTACAAAGGGTCGACCTCGATGCCCGCGCGACGCAGCGCCTCCACCCCAAGTGGGCCTCCGCTCCCGTTGCCAGCATCGAGCACCACGCGCATTTTTTTGGACCCTCGATAGCCACGGGTCACCAGCGCCTGCAGGTACAACTCACGCACATCAACTGTGAGCACCGCGGCCTCGCGCTGAGCGGCCGCCGATGCCTCTGGCACACCGGCCACAATGCTCGCCTTCAACTCTTGAATGTCTGCGCCAAAAAAGCTGGCCTTGTCCAAGACCATCTTGAAGCCATTTTCGTCACCAGGGTTGTGGCTGCCGGTGATCATGATGCCGCCGCGCACATGAAACTCTTGCGCCGCGTAGTAAACCATCGGGGTTGGCCCCACACCGATGTCCCATACGCGCACGCCTTGCGACAGCAGACCGCGAACAAGTGCAGTATACAGCCTTGGCCCCGACACACGACAATCACGGCCCACCACCACAGCCGGCGGTTTGCTCTCGGTATGACTTGCCTTCACGCGCGCGCCATAAGCACGGCCGATCCCCTCCGCCACCTCATCACTCAAGTCGCGATCGGCCACGCCACGGATGTCATACTCACGGAAAATATGCGGGTTCATGCAACATTGCTTGTCTCATGAACAAGCGCTGTTTTCTAGAGTAGCAATTCGCAGCACAAGCAGCTGGTAGGGTCCGTGCCTACATCGAGGTTGAAGTGCGCTTGGAACGTACCATTCGTTTGCGTATCTTTGCATTTGCGATGTGCCTGCCATCACAATGACAGCATGTCCTCTTGGTTTCTTCGCGGAAGTTGTCTGAGCGTACTTTTGCTCGCCGCCTGCACGGGCGACATAGGAGAGGCCGGGCAAGACGGCACCGCGTCAGTGCCAGGCGGCCAAGGCCCGTCTTCGTTGGCAGGAGAGAGCGTCACAGGTGTAGGCGGCATGGCATTCATGCGCCTCTCGCACACGCAGTGGGAAGCGGGCGCGAAGCTCGCTCTTCGGCCTGTCACGCCGCCTGCCGTGAGCCTGCCGCGCATCGCCTCCACAAGGTTCGTGTTCGACACAGACGAGCTCTCGTTGTCGGTGGGGGAACCTACGGTGAATCAGTTTCGCGATGCGGCAGAGCTGTATGGCGATGCGGCCGTGGCCGATGCGCAGTGGATGACAAGACTATTGCCTGCGGGCGCACCCGCCACGGGTAGCGCACGCACGGACGCGTTTGTGAATGCGCTACTGTTACGCACGTTTCGTCGCCCACCGACGCCGGATGAGCTTCAAAAGTTCTCCGCGCTCGTGGCTGCCGGAACAGGCGCCGACGACGCGGAGAGGTTTAAAAACGGCGTGCGTCAAGCCATGGTTGCGGCGCTTCAAATGCCGGATTTTTCTTACCGCATCGGTGTCGGCGCATCCGAGGACATCAAGGCGAGTCCTGTCGGCGGCCGTATTCCACTCACGGCCTACGAGCTCGCCTCGCGGCTTAGCCTTGCACTTTTCGATGCGCCTCCAGATGAGGCCATGTTGATGAGCGTAGGTCGAGGCGAATGGGGCTCCCCAGACAAGTATGCGGCGAGGCTTGATGAGGCGCTCACAGACCCCAGAGCCAAAGTCGGTTTGCTCAAGTTTCATGAGCAGCTCTACTTTGCCGACCAATACGCCGCGCAAAGCAAGGACATCGCTAAATATCCAAGCTTTGAAGCGGGACTGGGCTCGCATCTGCGAGAGGATATGCTGCGCACTGTGGAAGACGTGCTGAGCACGGGCGGCGGTGTCAGCGAGCTTCTGAGTACGCGCATCGCATTTGTCAACGTGCACAGTGCACGCACATACGGCCTGAACGTGAGTGACTTTTCGGAGACCTACAAGCGCGTCGAACTGGGGCCCGAGCGCGCAGGCGTGCTCACGCGCGCCGGGTGGGCCTCGTGGGGAGCCGGTACAACGGAGCGGCGACAGATACTTCGTGGCTTAGCCATGCTGCACAATGTGTTGTGCGAGAGCTATCCTACAGGCGAACCGCAAGCATTTCCCGCGACTTATGCGCCCGAACTGAAGACATCGAGAAAGCGGCTCGAATCTGTCGTGGGATCAGGATCGTGCAAAGCGTGTCACGAGACCATCATCAACCCAAAGGGCTACCTGTTTGAGCACTTTGATGCGGCAGGCGTGTACCAAACCACGGACAACACCGAGCCCGTCGATGCAAGTGGAAGAATCACGTTGGACGGAATCGCGGTGGAATTTAAGGACCACACTGAGCTCATGCCGAAGCTTGCCGCCTCCAAGCAAGCACAGACCTGTTACGCGCGCAGGATGTCTCATTATTTTTGGGGCTATGAGCACTCAACGATGGAGGACGTACTCGTCGCGAGTGTTGAGAAAAAGCTCTCGACGCAGCATCTTTCCGCGCGGGACGTTGCCCGAATTGTTTTCGCCAACAGTGCATTCACCACACGAAAAATGACGGAGGCGGTCAAGCCATGAGCCACGCAATCGGACGTAGGCGTTTTCTGTTGGGAACCGGAGGTGCGGTCATGGGTTTGCCGCTTTTGGAGGGGCTTATGCCCCGCACTGCCAACGCAGCTGCAGGCCCAACGTTCTTGTTTGCCTTCGCACAACCTTATGGTGTGTGCCAAGGGCTTGATGGCTACCCGGAATCCTTTTGGCCGGATGTGGCGCCGGCGGCAGGATCGGCCACAAGCATCGATGCCGCTGCGCTGTCCGGAGCGCTGGCCGCGGGCCGGTCGACGGGCGAGCTTTCAAGCATTGCCAATCACGTGACCTTCTTGCGCGGCATCGACAACCTTGTCACGACTGGAGACGTGAACCACCACGAGAACGGGTACTGCCAGACCCTTACAGGTTCGGCATTTCGAAGGCTTGACCCAAACGATCACACCAGTCCCCGCCCACTTAGCGAAGACATCGCTCAGCGGGCAGCACGAGAGCTGGGCGGACTCGCGCCTTTGAATATTTTTAGCAATGGAGGCCCTGGAAATGCCGCACCGTGGATTGCACGAGCGGATAATTTGGCTCGTCCATTTAACGACGCGCACAACGAAATCACGTACAAGCCACTCGAGGTCTACCAGCGTATTTTCAACCTTAATGTTCCTGGCCAGCTGCTAGATTCGCGCAAAAGCGTGAACGATCTCGTCAAAGCGCGCTTGGATGCGCTGAGATCACAAAGCCGTCTCTCCAAAGATGATCGCGTGCGGCTAGAGGCACACCTGGACGCCGTGCGAACCATCGAGAACCGGTTGCAACAGCAATTGGCGTGTGGGTCTTTGGCAGAGTCCAACCCGCTCAAGCAGGCGGTCAACCGCTCCTCGGACACCAACGTAGGCTTTGGCGAACCTTCGTACTTCAATCGGTACCAAGCTCCGGCCACTTCGCAAGAAAACGCAGAAACGCTGATTGACCTCGCTGTCATGGGCCTCGCTTGCGGCTCGACCCGCGTCGTTCGTTTCTTCAGCAAAAGCGCGATTATGGGTCGCAATACAGACATGTTCGCATCGGGTTCGCCGGAGTTTAACAACGGGATGGCGCTCGAGATGCACGATTACTCTCACCGGCTTACAGGCAGCGGCGACTCGGGCACTATCTGGCAGGACAGGCTACGTCGCTTTGATGCGTGGCACATGCGCCGGTTTGTCCGCATCGTCAACGGGCTGAAGGAGCACGGCATCTTGGACAACGGAGTCGCCATGTTTCATTCCGAACAAGGCAACGGCTATCATTCGATGACCAACATTCCATTTGTTTTGGCAGGCAATTGCGGCGGCAAATTGCAGACAGGCAAAGTGATCGCGGCCAACTGCAAAAACAACAAGCTTCTGGCCACGGTTGGAGCCGCACTTGGCCTCAAAGACAATGATGCAGCCATCACGCAGTTCGGCGGCTTGTACGAGGATGGTCGCACGGAGCCAGGTGGCTACGTTGACGCGCTCAAGGGCAACTCTTTCGCCTAACGCGTCACACGAATCGAGGCGTCTTCAGGGCTCTTGCGTGCCACAGAAACGCGTCCCCTGTCTGGTACAGGTGTTGTCTTTTGGGCGTCTCTCCTTGCTCCCGCCGCATCGCTGCACTAATCCGGCGGCCAGTGTTTACCGGCATCGTTTCTGAACTGGGTCGCGTGGCTTGGATTCGCCCAAGCGCGTGGGGCGCGCGCATGCGAATCGAGTGCGGCCTGGCGCCTTTTGCGGCAGGTGAGTCCATCGCGGTCGAGGGCGTCTGCCTCACCGTCGATCGCTTCGATGGTGCGGGCTTCGAGGTCGATGCCTCGAGCGAGACCTTGGCCAAAACCACCATCGGCGCGCTTACGAGCGGCGAGCACGTCAATCTCGAGCGTGCTCTTCGTTTGGCGGATCGCTTGGGCGGACATTTGGTGTCTGGTCACGTCGATGGCGTAGGCACCGTACGTGCACGCGAAACCTCCGGAGAGGCGATTCGGTTCGTTGTTGATATTCCCGGCGATTTGATGCGTTTTGTCGCGCAAAAGGGCTCGATCACGGTGAGTGGTGTGAGCCTTACGGTCAATGCACTTACCCCCACCGGCTGCGAGCTGATGCTCATTCCACACACGCTTTCGCGCACCACGCTTACGGCGCTGCAGGCCGGTGCACGCATCAATTTAGAAATCGATCTTATCGCGCGCTACGTGGCGCGCTTGCTCGAAGGCGCATCGCCACCAAGCACTCAGAGCACTCAGAGCACATTGCTCGACACCCTCAAAAGTGCAGGATACACACAATGACCACTGCCATGCTTCTGGACCCCGCTGTACTCGCCCGCGTCAATGGTGCCATCGAAGACATACGCGCCGGGCGCATGGTTATCTTGGTCGATGATGAGGACCGCGAGAACGAAGGCGACCTCGTCATGGCCGCGCAGTTCTGTACACCCGAAGCCGTGAACTTTATGGCCAGACACGCGCGCGGGCTTATCTGCCTCACGCTCACCGAGGCGCAAGTCGACAGGCTGGGTTTGCCGATGATGAAGCAGCCTGGGCGTCAGGGGCCACCCTTGGGTACCGCGTTCACCATCAGCATCGAGGCACGCGAAGGTGTCTCCACTGGCATTAGTGCCGCCGATCGCGCACACACCATGCGCGTGGCCGCAAATCCACATGCCACCGCGACCGATGTTTCGTCCCCAGGACATGTGTTTCCACTGCGTGCGCGCGAGGGAGGCGTGCTTGTGCGCACGGGTCAAACAGAGGGCTCAGTGGACTTGGCGCGTCTCAGTGGCCTCACCCCCGCCGGCGTGATCTGCGAGATCATGAACGACGATGGCACGATGGCGCGCATGCCTGACTTGGAGATCTTCGCAGCCGCGCACAAGGTGCGCATCCTGTCGGTAGCCGATTTGATTCAGTACCGTTTGGCATCTGAAAAGTTGGTGCGGCGAGCACGTGAGAGAGAGGTGATACTCGACGTCACGGGCACACCGTGGACTGCCATCGCCTACGATGTGCTCGTGGATGGCCGGGAGTTCCTCGCACTCGTGAAGGGCAACGTGAAAACGCCAGGCGCCGTCATGTGCAGAGTGCACACAGGAAGCGTGGTGGGAGATCTATTTGCCTCTACTGCTTGCGAAGGAGGCAAGCGACTTCGCGAAGCCATCACCCGCATCGAAGCCGAGGGCCGCGGCGTGCTCATTTATGTCCCCTCCCGCACGCCCATGGCCGCAGAGTTGGAGGCGCAGGAGCGCAGCAAGCCCGTGGTAGCCACAGGTGACTCACCTCTGCGTGAATTTGGTATAGGTGCACAGGTGCTCGCAGACCTGGGCGTACGCGAGCTGCGAGTACTGACGCATAATCCTCGCAAAATTGCAGGGCTCGCGGGCTTCGGACTTGTGGTAAGCGAAACGCTCCCGCTCGGGTGAGAGAAAGACAGCACGCGTATGAACACCAACATGAATCAAGGTATCAAGACAGTTGAGGGGCAACTCACTGTTCCCGCCAAGGCGCGCTTTGTGCTCGTCGCGAGCCGATTCAATCACTTCATTGTCGATCACTTGGTGCGAGGCGCCGTCGACGCCATCTTGCGTCACGGCGGCAAAGCCGAACAGATCACGCAGGTCTTGGTTCCAGGTGCCTGGGAACTACCGCTGGCAGTGGAAGAGGTCGCCCAAGCTGGCACCGCGGATGCCATCATTGTCCTCGGCGCGGTCATTCGCGGCAGCACCCCGCACTTTGATTTCGTCGCAGGAGAGGCCACCAAAGGCTCTGCCCAAGCCATGATGAACGCGCGCATTCCAGTCGCGTTTGGCCTGCTCACCACGGACACCATTGAGCAAGCCGTAGAGCGTGCGGGTACCAAGGCAGGCAACAAGGGATGGGACGCAGCGATGGCGGCCATCGAGATGATTTCCCTGCTTCGCAGCCTTCGGAACATCAAGTAGTGGGCGCCAGACGCAGCGGACGCGAAGTCGCGCTTCAAGTCTTGTTCCAAGTAGAGCTCACGCAACAAACGGGCGAGCGTGCACTGCAGTTGTTCTGGCAGCATCACGAGGGAGACC
>JAYWGD010000130.1:0-2668 GCA_043778435.1 Myxococcales bacterium
ACAGCGACGGGACATCGAGGACTGAGCACTTTGTGTCCAGCGGTTGCGGTCGCGTTGCCGCCGCGCGAGAGTCAACGAAGACGAAGCGCAGCGATCAACGCAAGAGGACACTCTCCTGCCACCGAGAACGTCGTGACCGCCCAGTTTTGCCAGAGCAGCGCCGATTTTTACGCTTCAACGCGACGGTTGACATCGCACTACGCCCCCCGACTACGCGTTCACTCGCAGCGCAGTTCGAGGCCCATTGAAGAAGGGATGTTGTTTGCTCGTGCTTCCGCATCGCAGATTCGCCGCGCCTTTGAGCGCGGCGAATCTGCCACAGACAACAAAGACGACGCTCGCTGTGCGTGCACCAAGTCTCGTGCTTGTGTTGCAGGTGACAGACATTGATCCATCTCCCACACCCGCTCCTATGCAGCGACATAAGCGAAGCGTGCGTTTTACATAGAGATTACAAGATTCGGAGGCGAGACGGGAACCGCCAGTTCGTTCAGAATTCGCGTCCAAGTCAGGTCACCGACGGCGCTTCGCGGCAGTACGCTGCCTGTAGAAACCGCCGCTCCGTTGGCCCGCTGTACGCCGCGTGCCAACTGCGTCAAGTCCAAGTACTCCTCGCCTATCGACAACCATGCAGTTCCCTCGGCCGTGCTCACGCGTGCGTTCTCCTCATCGGACAACAGGGCGAGCACGCGGGCACGCGAACGTGCTGAGATAAGATCGTCGTGCATTCCCAGCCTTGCAACGCCTGCCGAGTGAAGCACGACGCGAGCGCGCTCAATCTCGTCCGTTGGCCCCGAGGCGAGGACCAAAAACTTCCCGGCCCGCACCGCAGCCTCGTACTCTACCACACTATCTTTGGGCAAGCCCACACTTACCAGCGCAGCCCCCAACGCGCCGGCCGCGCCGCCAAGCAGGGCGCCCTCCAGCGTGCCAGCCAGCCAGCCCACCAAGGGGCCCATCACAATAAGTGGCCCCACCGCGGGTAGGAACAGAAACGCGCCGCCAAAAAGCATGCCCCAGAGACCGCCCCACACAGCCCCACGACCGCCCCAAAACTGCATGCGGTCCCCTGTGTTATAAAAGCCCACAACGGCCTCCTCGGTCTGAAAATCTTTTGCCACAATCGACATATGCTTCATGTCGAGCCCAGCATGCTGCAGCGCCTTGACGGCGGTCTCCGCGTCCTCGTGGTTGGCGTAGACGGCAACAACGGCTCGATCGGGGGTGTAGATGTTCATGCATGATCTCCTCGTGGGCGCGGCCCACATGTGGACGGTGCGTCCGACATACACCGAGCAATTGCCGTGCCAAGCGTGATTGCTCGCATCGCGATCACGCTTGGCACGGATTCTGCATGTCTGTCATGCGGCCAAACTCGCGCCGCCCTAGGAAACACCATGAACAAGACAGACCTTCAGTTGAAACAAGACATCGAAGCCGAATTGCGTTGGGACCCTAAGGTAAACGCCGCACAGATCGGCATTAGCGTGGACCGCGGCGCGGTTTCGCTGATGGGCACGGTCGATAACTACGGCCAAAAGTGGGCTGCCGAAGATGCTGCGAAGCGCGTGTCCGGAGTCCGCACCATCGCGCAGGATCTGACGGTGAAAGTTCTTGGCGAGCACACCCGTACGGATTCCGACATCGCATTGGCCGTGCAAAATGCCCTCACCTGGGACGTCTTTGTACCCAGCAATGTCACCGCTCAAGTGCACGGAGGCGCCGTCACGCTGAGCGGCCGCGTGTCTTGGAACTATCAACGTGATGCGGCGGAGCGGGCGGTGCGTTTCTTGGCGGGCGTTGTGGGTGTGAGCAATGACATCTCGCTCAACCCTGAGAGCTCGACAACGCAAGTCCACGAGAAGGTGCGCGCGGCTTTGCTTCGTCAGGCCAAAACAGATAGCGAATCAATCGCGGTCTCCACCGCAGGCGGCACCGTCACATTGAGCGGACACGCATCATCTTGGCAATGCATTACCGATGCCGTCAATGCAGCGTGGGCTGCGCCTGGCGTGACGCACGTCATTAACAGTGTCACGATTTCGATGAACAACTAACCCTCAATCAAGCCGAACGCGCACCCGAACACCTCACTCTACAGCAGCCAGGTCACTCGGGTGCGCGTCTAGCCACTGAAGCAATTGCCGAATGCTCCCTGTGGCGAGTGCAATGCTCGTGTCGGCCGCGCCGTAGTACATGTGCAGGGTGTCACCGTCGTCGCCCACCGTCACTCCGCACGGGAAGGTGACATTGGCCACGTCGCCGGATTTTTCGTACGGTGCTTCGGGGCCAAAGATCCAAGAATCTCCACGCGCGATGCATACCTCCGGGTTGTTCAAGTCGAGCAACGCGACGCCCAGACGATAGATGCATCCTGCAGGTGTATGTCGCACACCGTGATAAAGCATGAGCCATCCGCGCGGCGTCTCCACGAGCGGCGGCGAGAGACCGATGCGATTCGCGTCCCACCAAGCGCCCTTACGCGCCGGAAGCACCATTCGATGCTCTCCCCAAGTGATGAGATCTGGAGAATACGACATCCAAATATGTGCGCCTGAGCCCTGAATGGGGCGGTGCAAAAGGACGAAGTTGCCATTGATGCGCCTGGGCAGAAGCGCAGCATCTTTGTCATCGGGCGGCATCACGATTCCCAAACGCTCAAATACAA
>JAYWGD010000131.1:0-7694 GCA_043778435.1 Myxococcales bacterium
CGTAGACTCTTTTTCCGGCGGCGCTCATGCGCTTTGCAAAGCACGGCGCCGCCGAACTATAATGTATAACATGAGTTCAGGAACGGTCGACCGCGCGCGTGCCACTCAAGCCATGGTTGAGTTCTTCGCATCGCTCAACCTGCCGCCCGATGCCCACGCAGAAACGGCTGCCAGTCCGGAACGTGTGGCCAAACTCTACGCCGACGTGCTGTGTGCAGGATACACCTATGAGGCGGATAGCGATTTGATGAGCGATGTGCTCGATACCCCGTCCAGTGATCGCATTGTGGTGCGAGACCTGAGTGTGCGCACCACGTGTCCTCATCATTTGCTTCCCGCGTCGGGCACGGGCTCGGTGTGGCTGCAGCCCTCGGCGAAGATCTTGGGCCTCGGGGCTTATGGCCGAGCGCTCACACGGTTGGCCGCGCGCTTGGTGCTTCAGGAGTCGCTGACGGCCGACTACGCCAACGCCTTGTTCGCCGCGCTTTCGCCTGCCGGTTTGCTTGTGTGCTTGGACATGCAGCATGGCTGCATGGTGGCCAGTGGAGAGTGCGCAGAAGGCTCGCGCGTTCGCACCTTCGCTGCGCGCGGCGAGGTGCCCGAGTCGGCCTATGTGGAGCTCGGGAGATGAGCGCAGATTCTCCTTATGTGATCGTCACCGGCGCAAACCGAGGCATCGGTCTGGCGTGTGTGCGTGCATTTGTGGATGCCGGACTGCATGTCGCAATGGTGGCACGAGACGCAAATTCTCTTGCAGAAGCAGCGAAAGAATTTGGCACTCAAGTGCGTGTTTGCGTGTGCGATGTAGGCAACTCCTCGCAGGTGAGTCGGGTTGCGGCGGCACTGATTGCCGAATGGGGCGTGCCCCGCGCGGTGGTGCACAATGCAGGTATCGTTCGTCGTGCAGCGGTGGAACACATGACCGACGAAGACTGGAATGCCACCACAAGCGTGAACCTTTCGGCCGCATTTTATCTTACGCGTGAGACCACCGCGGCCATGAAAAAGGCGGGCGCAGGGCGTCATGTGTACATTGCAAGTATCTCTTCCACACTTGGCACGCCCCAGCTTTCTGCCTATTGCGCGGCCAAGTGGGGCGTCTTAGGCTTTATGAAGTCCGTGGCCGAGGAGTTGCGTGGCACCGGCGTGCAGGCGCTTGCGGTGCTTCCAGGTTCCGTGGACACGCGGATGTTGGAGGGCTCGGGTTTTGCGCCGCAGATGAGCCCGGCGGATGTCGCAGGCACCGTGGTTTACGCGGCGCTGCACGCGCCATCCGCCATGAACGGCAGCGCCATCGAGGTGTTTGGCCCGTGAGCGTTGTGCACCATGAAATTGCCCGCGTGCCCTATGCGTTGCTGGTTCAACATGGCATGTGGCGCCTGAAGTATCCGCCTTATGATGTGCTGGTGGTGCTTTACGACGACGAGCTTTTTGCCATCGAAGATGCGTGCAACCACGCGGGCGCAAGTCTGCGCGGCGGCGATATCATCGACGGATGCATCGAGTGCCCTGCGCACGGTTACCTTTTCGATTTGCGCACGGGAGATCTTACCGAGCCCAAGGGGCTCTGCGGCCCTCAGCGGGTGTTTCAATTGCGGCGAGAAGACAACGAGGTCATTGTGTTCGAGAATACACCCACGGTGTTGCTGCGCGGCCTCGACGCGCTTTAGGCTGCCCGCACGTTAGCGTTCGCCGAGCATGCGCAGCAGGCGCGCGTGGAGTCCACCAAAAGCGCCGTTGGAGAGAATGGCAATGGTGTCGCCCTCTTTGGCCTCGTGAGCCAGTGTGCCCAGAATCGCGTCTACATCTTCAGAGGCGAGGGCCTTGGGTCCCAGATCTGTCGCGAGTTGCACCACGTTCAAGCGCTCACTCTCCGGCACATGGGTGCGCCCCAGCGGAGCAAGCAGCACCACATCGGCGGCGCCAAAGCTTTGCGTGTATTCGGCTTGGTGGAGCGCGCGGCAAGCGGTGGCGCTACGTGGCTCAAATACAGCAAATAGCCTGCCCGAAGGGTTGTGTGCGCGCAGCCCTTCCAAGGTGAGCCTCACGGCCGTGGGGTGGTGTGCAAAGTCGTCATAGACCCGCACGCCGCCCGGTGCGCCGAGCAATTCTTGGCGGCGCTTCACGCCCTCATAGGACACCAAAGCGGATCGCAAGTTGTCCCACGGAATGGAGAACCCGTGTGCGCTCACGGCCAAAGTGGCGAGCGCGTTTTTCACATTGTGCATGCCCGTGAGTTGCGCGCGAAACCGGCCCACCATCACGCCGCCGGCGTACACATCGAAGGGCTGAAAGTGCCCATCCACAGGCGCTGGAGCCGCTTGCCACTCAGCCACGACATCGCCAGTATCTTCGCCAAAAAGTGCATAGTACACAATGTTTAGGTGGGTGGCCTCTGCACATACTTCGCGCACGAGCTTGTAGCTCGCATCGGCGATCACGGTGGAGCCCGGCATGGCCTTGGCCAGCAGCGCGCGAAACGCTGCCACATAGTCTGATTCGCTGGGGTACAAGTCCACGTGGTCGTATTCGATGCTGGTGAGCACGAGCACGTCGGTCTCGTGCACGCCCACGTAATCCAAAAACTTTGGTTTTTTGCTCCAATAGACGTCATCGTATTCGTCGCCCTCGAGCACAAACGGAGTGCGGCTTGGCCGTGTGGCGCCGGTGAGCTTGGGCGAACGCGCGCCGTAAATGGCGCCCCGCTCAAAGTTGAGCGGCTGACCGCCAATAAAAAAGCCCGGCTCGAAGCCTGCTTTGTACAAGCACCACGAGACCCACCCGGTGGTGGTGGTTTTGCCATGGGTGCCTGCGATGGTGATGGACCGCCTCCCGTTCAAGCAATGATCACGAAGCAACTTCGACATGCTGGTGCGGGCGATGCCTTCTTGCTCCGCCCGCACTGCTACGGGGTTGTCACGGCGGAGCGCATTGCCCACCACGACCAAGTCAGGCGCGCCATCCAAATGCTTGGCCTCGTAGCCTTGCATGAGCGTGACGCCGGACTCTCGAAGCATGGGGCCAGCGGGCGGATCGAAGCGCAAATCGCAGCCCTCCACGTCGTGGCCCATGTCGCGAAACATCCGGGCGACCTGCGCCATACCCGATCCAGAGATACCTGCGAAATGCACTTTCATGTGCGGCTGACCTTAAGCGAAACGCCCCAAGCATTCCACGAAGGAACGCTTGGGGCTGGAGAGGGACGAGGGACCTGTGGTGACGTAGCCGCTGCCACCTCAGCAGGGCTCGCGCAAACATCGTCAACGATAGCGCATCGGGTGGGTCGATCACGACATCGACGTCCTGTGTTGTGCGTGCGGTCCCATGTGCCGAGCTGGCCAACGACCCTGCAATCATGAACGGAATGTTCGCCGTGTTGAGGCGCTCGACGAGATCGCCAAGGATGGCTGCGAGCGAACTCACCGGCCGCTCATTGCTGCTCGCACCGAGCGCTCGACAACGGCGCTCCGTGCTTGGTCGTACGTCAACTCGGGATGTCGTCGCTGCTCGCCCTCAATCGCGATGCATCGCGCGTCTTCGCTCATCTTGATGGCCATCGCCATCCTCTCACTGGGGCCGCGCGCTCGTAGCGCTGCAAGTTGAGCCTCAAGTGCACGTGGGGCGGTGTCGGTGTGCATGGGGCGGAGGGTAGACGCGCGCAGGCATCAAGGCCAGTGCCGATAGGAGTGTAAAATGCACATGGTCCGCATCTCCGACAAGCGTCGTCGCGCGTTGCCTACACCTCGGGGGGAGCAAGAAGCGCGAGTCGTTGGCCGCGCCGTCGCGCTGGAGCGGCTCCGGGGTGGCTTCACACCCCAACAACGAAAGAATCGGTTCTCGATGGGTCAAGCATCAACTCTCATGACCACTGCGCTCAGCACCATCACGCTTCACGGATTGGCCTTTGGGCCGAGCTTGCTTGGCGCCGCTCTCGTGTATTTCGTAGGTAAAATACTTATTGGCGTGCTCAACAAGGGCCTCCGTAAAGGTGTGCACCGAGGCCGGCTACCCTGTTCCTGAGCAACATTGGCACGTACGTCAGAAGGCTGTCTGAACTTTCTAAAAGCAAAGTGACAAGCCCAAAGCGCCTGCAGAATCACGAGTATTCGGCAGGCGCTTTGCCTTTGGTGCGCGGAGCGGGAAATCGTGTCACGCTTCTACACGTGAATCGCTCCGCTCGCCTCACGCTGTCCTTGTTGTGTTTCGGCGCGTTGTCCAGTGCCTTCGCTTGTAGAACTTCGTCAGTCTCGGATGCCGCTTCGGAGGATGCGTCACTACCGGGCGCTGACAGTGCAGTGCGCGCAGATGCCTACGTGACCAAAGACGCCACCGCCAAGCCTGATGACGCTGCAAGCATCAGGACGCCGCCGCAAACGAGAATGCCTCCGCACCCTTCCCAGACGCCACCGCGACCGCGGATGCGGGTGCTGCGGAGGTCGACGCCGCGGGCGTACCGGATGCGAGCCTGGGCCTGGTCGACTCGGGTGTTCCCGCCGTTCGATACACTGGACGTGTAGACTACACAAATCCGGCGGGCCCGAACCTTGTGTGGCCAGCAACGCGGGCGGTGCTGCGCTTTGAGGGCACGCAGCTCGATGTGGACTTGGCGCAAACCGATGGATACGGCGGCGGCCCGAGCTACTTTGATGTGCTTTTGGACGGCGCTGTGCTCCCCGCACCGCTCATTGTCCCGAAGGGCGCTCACGCTTTTACTGTGGCCAAAAATTTGAGCAACACGGTGCACGCCGTCGAGCTCGTCAAGCGCACCGAAGCGAGGCATGGCGTGGTGCAAGTGGTGGGCTGGCGCTTCCCGACGGGCGGGCGTTTGCTGTCGCCTCCGCCGGCGCTCACCCGCCGTATTGAGGTGATCAGCAACTCCGCGATGACAGGCTACGGTATGGAGGGTTCGAGCCCTGAATGCCCAGGTGGCGCAAACGTGTACAATGCACGTAAATCTGCGCCCAACCTGGCGGCCGAGGCGCTTCGTGCCGATCTGTCGTTCGTGGGCTATTCGGGCAAGGGCGTGACGCACAACAATTTCCCGGGCGACAACGACTTCTTCCCGATCCTGTGGCAGCGCGCGTCCCCTGACAACGCGGCCCTGGGGGCGGCCCCTGTGGTGGTTCCAGATGCGTTGGTGCTGGTCGCATCGGGCTTGGATGCCGAACAGAGCGACGCGATGATGACCCGCGGATACACCGACTTTGTCGCGACAATTCGCGCGACCTACCCCACATCGCACCTCTTTTTGGTGAACCCTGCATCCAACAGCGACGACTGGCCTGTAGGGCAACAGACTCGTAGCCGCTTCAATACGCTTTTTCAAAAGGTCGCGGCGCAGCGTGCGGTCGCAGGGGACTCCAAGGTCTACGCCTACGCCATGACAGAGTCGGCCAATGGTCAGGCAAGTGGCTGCGACTACCACCCGGGAGCCGCGTTGCAGGCCGAGATGGCGGGGCAGTTGGAAGCCTGGGTACGAGTGCGCTTGGGCTGGTAAATCGCGGCAGCTTCCCAAAAGGCTTGGCGTGACGCCGCATATTGGGTAGGTACGCCATCCCCCCAAAATTTCCAAGGACACACCATGTTCCTCAATCTCTCCAAAAAATCACGCAAGACCAACCGCTCCAAGTCCAATCGCTTCCGCGCCAAACTCAAGGCCAAGGACAAGAACCGTCGTGGACGCGTGTATCAGGTTGGCAAGAAGTAGAGCCCACGTGTGAAGCGCCAGGTCGCGCGCGGCTTTTTGCTCGCCGGGTTGGTGTCGCTTCACGCACAAGCGCTCTGCACCCTTCACGCTGCAGTCCTATTGAGGACAGCAGCGTTTTTGGTTTCTGCTTTGTTGTGGGGTGCACTGATTGGGACGCCGCGATGGTGGGCCAGGTTGGGCGCGCTTTTGTGGATGGTGTGCTCGTTGGGCGTCGCGCTCACCGTCGCCTTGTTGGGGCGCGTTCCGTCGTCGGACACGCTCTGGATGCTGTGTTCGTCGCCACCTTACACCGCGCATTTGCTTCGGCACGTGGGGCCCGTGGGGCTTTATGTCGCGGTGCTCCTTGGGGCCGGCATGTTCGCAACCTGGGTGCTGCATGTGTCGGCGTGGCGCGTGCCACAGTGGGTTTGGCCGGTGGGTTTGCTCTGCGCCTTCGGGCTCTTGCACACGTCGGCGCCCGTGCCGGCCGATCTCACGGTGCTGCGCTTGGCATCTCAGATGTGGATCGAGCGCAGCGTGCGCGCCGAGCGTGAACCGCCGGCGGCGGCGGCGCGCGTGTTGCCGCCCCGCGCATTGAGCGATGGGGCGAATGGCCAACAAGCGGTGGTTTGGATCATCCATGAGAGCTTGCGCAGCGATGCGCCCAAGCCGCGATTGCCCGGCGCACGGAGTTATGTGTACTTCGCAAATGCTTATGCACAGTCGACCCAAACGCCAGTATCGGTGCCGTCGATGCTCACCGGTCTCGCGCCCGACGATTCGCGCGCGCACTTTGCATCGGCGCCGCTGGCTTGGCATCACTTCGACCCCGGAGGCGAGGCCAGTGTGTTCGTTTCTCCGCAGCTATTTTCCTGGTCAAACTTGCTTCGCTTTTACTTCGACGACAAGCCTCCGAGCTTTGTACGCACCGCCGAATCGCTCCGAGGTACGCCGGTGAACGATGGCGGGGTGGCCGACAGCGAGGCCGTCGATGCGGCGTTGGACTTGGCCGATCGCGTGTGGTCGACACGGGGTGAGTTGTTTCTCTTTGTGCAGTTCAATGCAGCGCACTTGCCTTGTTGGCATCCTGGCGTGGCGCCAGAAAGTGCGCACTACGAAGCCTCGCCCGAGCGCGACGCCCGCTGCCACGAGGCGGCGGCGTATGAGCGCCGCGAGGAGGCCCGCTTGCTCGAGGGCTTGGCCTCGCGGGGGTCATTGCAACATGCATGGATCGTTTCCACATCCGATCATGCCGAAGTGGCAGATGGGGAGGCCCCGGGGCGTGCCTACGATGTGCGTGCAGGTCTTGCTCATGTGCCCATGTGGATCTCCCCGCCTGCTGATTGGTGTGCTTTGCATGTAACCGCATGCACGCAGTTGGCGGCCAATGCCTCTCGTGTCGTGGGCAACGCCGATCTGTTGCCTACCTTGCTTGATGCTCAGGGATTGCCCGCGGCTGCGGGGGCTGCGGGGCATTCGTTGCTCCGTGCTGTGCCCGCCGAGCGTGCCGTGCGCGCCTGCATCGGCGTTCCGCTTCGCGCCTGGGACAACAGCGTGTGCACAGAGTTTCACTGACCCGCGGTTGCTCTGTTCCTGGCGTGTGAACTTGCGGTAGTTTGCTCTGCATGAAGACTCAATCTCTGCAACTCTCGTTCGTTGCTCTTTCGATCGCACTGGTCTTGGCTGGTTGTGGCGGCAACAAATCTTGCTGCAAAGGAGGTGCAAACTCACCGTGCGCAGAGCATCACAAAGACGATGGCAAGTCCTGCAAAGATTGTCCCGAAGTCAGCAAGCACGCGGAGCACGGCGCGCAGGGTGCCCACGGTGCAGAGCGCGAACATCTCGGCCTGGCACGAGGCACGTTTAAGATGCTGAGTTTCGCCGAGCTCGATGTGCTTCGCGCGGCTTCGCCGAGAAGCACGTTTGTGTTCGATGCCAATGGTGCCGACAAGTACAAGGCCGGGCACATCCCCGGTGCGGTGTGGGTCGCGCACGATGGCGTCAAGGC
>JAYWGD010000132.1:0-2658 GCA_043778435.1 Myxococcales bacterium
GGCCGGCACCAAGTTGGCATCGCTGAGCTTGATCTCCTCGTGGCCGGTGATGACACCGATCTTGTTTTTCTTATCGTCGACCTTGGCAACGAGCTCGCGGATTTTGCTGGTGAGCCAGAACTCGAAACCGGTGAGCTCACCAGGTGGCAACTGAGGGATCACATCCTTCTCGCTGCCGTACTTGAAGACCAAGCCCATGTAGCCCTGCGTGACGGCCATAGAGCTTGCACTCTCGCCGCCCTCGCCGAACGCGCCTTCTTGCAAGCCCGCCTCTTTGGCGGCCTTTTTCTCGTCGTCGGTCGTGGGCTCGAGAATCGAATAATCGAAGTTGCCGCCGCCCGCATTTTTGTACTCTTCCAGCATGTCGCGCAAGTTGCGCACAAAGCTGTCGAGCTTGGGCTGGCCGCGCGTGACGTAGGCCTCGACCTTCATTGGCTGCTTGAGATTTTTGAGCAAGTTGCCGCTGCCCTTGGACAGCGAGTAACGCTCGTTTTTGGTGGCGTCGACACGGACGTGGCCGCCCGCAAACGAGCCCACGTTGAGCAATGCGGCAACAGCGCCAGCAATCAGGAGGAGTGCGCCACTCTCAGTGGCGGCTTTTTGTTTCTTGTCCATGGCCATCGTATTTCGGGCTCCTTTAAGAGCTCAGCTCCACTTCCGGCTCTCGAGGTTGCGAAATGCGACGAGGACGCAGATCACCGCAATCGAAAGAAAATAGACAACGCCGCGGCTGTCGATGACGCCGCGAGCAAAGGGCTCAAACTGGGTTTCAAAACTCACGTAGGAGATGGCGTTTCCGATGGCGACAAACTTGTTGCTACGCCACATTTCCACCGTGCCACCGATGATGTGCAAGAATCCCAATGTGCCGCCGGTGATAAAGAATGCAAGCATCTGGCTGTCGGTCGCGCTGCTTGCGAGCAAGCCGATGGCGACGCCCGCGGCGCTCACCAACAACAAGCCAAACATGCCGGCCCAAAACGCACCCCAATCAAACATTCCAAGTTTGAACACGCCAAACATCACGAGCGGATAGACCACAAGCAGCGCTAGCTGCAGAACAACCATTCCCAGCGCTGCCAGGTATTTGCCTAAGATCACCTCGGAGTCTTTCACCGGCATGGTGATGAGCATCTCGAGCGTGCCCATGCGCTTCTCCTCCGCGAGCGAGCGCATCGTGTAGAGCGGAATCGCCACGCAAAGCGCATAGGGCATCACGGCAAGCAAGCGAGACATGCTCGCCTGATCTACCTGCCAAATGCCACCCTTGTACAAGAAGAAGTACACGCCAAGCATGATCAGCGAGACCGATACAAGAATGTAAGCTGCAGGCGAATTGAGGAACGAGCCGAACTCACGCTGAGCGATGGTGAGCACGTTGCTCATGAAGGATGCGCGGCCGCCAGTATGGAGCACGGCCTTGGGCGCTTCGCTTTTCGGGGCGGTGGTCTCTTGGGTCAATGTGGCTTCAGACATGGCTCAAGCAGCTCCTTCATTCACAAGGGAAAGGACACGATTTTTCTTCTCTTCGGTGAGGGTGAGGTCACGGAAGACGTCTTCAAGGGTTTGGGTGTCGCGGTGCAGTTCCAAGAGCGTCCAGCTCTTTTGCACGGCGAGCTTGAAGAGCTCGGGGCGCAAGTCGGTTTCGTCATCGCTCGAAAGCTCGAACACGTTGGACTTGTCGTCGGTGGGCAATTCGGCCACGCGCTCGATGCCCTTGATGTTGTCGAGCGAAGCGCGAACCTCCGCCGATGCAGCGCCTGCCTGCTGCACACCGAACACATAGCGAACCTTGCCGCTCTTCGCGCGGATGTCATCCAATGCGCCGTCGGCCACCACACGGCCCCGGGACACGATGATGGCGCGCGAGCACGCGGCCTCGACCTCTCCCAAATTGTGCGTGGACAAAAGCACGGTGCGGTCTTTGCCGATGTGGCGCAAGTAGTCGAGGAACTCGGCCTTCTCGTTCGGGTCCAAGTCACTGGTGGGCTCGTCCAAAATCAGGATCGGCGGGTTATGAATGAGCGCTTGAGCCAAGCCCACACGCTGACGGTAACCGTGGCTGAGCTCGCGGATCTCTTTGGTCAGTACACGCGCCAAGCCGCAAACTTCGAGCACCTCGCGGGCGCGCTTTTTGAAGGAGGCATCGTCCATGGCACGCAATTTGGACGCGAATCGCAAGTATTCGAACACCGTCATCTCGGTGTACAACGGGGCGCGCTGAGGCAGATATCCTAGGCTCTGTCTCACTTCCAAAGGCTGGTCGAAAACGTCGCGGCCACAGACCCGAGCGCTTCCCGATGTGGGTGCCAAAAAGCACGTAAGGATGCGCATTGTCGTGGATTTTCCGGCACCGTTTGGTCCCAAGAACCCCACGATCTCGCCACGTCTCACATCAAAGCTGACCTTGTCGAGCGCCTTAAACGCGCCGTATTGCTTGGTCAAACCATTGGTAGAAATCATCACATCGGTGCTCATTTGTACTCCTAAGGCGCGGATCGGAACGCGCGGCGCATCCTATGCGCAGGGCGGTCCGTCAAGTCAACCCCCCGCATTGTTCCGAAGGTCGTTCTGCCTGCAAGACAGCACTCACCCAAATCCGAAGAGGCTTAAGGTCGCAATGTGCCCAGCGCACGAACCAGCTCTTGGTCGTGCTCG
>JAYWGD010000133.1:0-2646 GCA_043778435.1 Myxococcales bacterium
GTGGCTGTTACCCGAGGCGACAAAATTTTTAGTCGCCAAATGGGCGGCACAAACGACAACTTCGACGACGCGCGCGGCCTGCTTAGCCTCAACCTTTTCCCGCAGCCTTTCGGCGTGCAGATCGAAGCCAACTACGGCACAGGGCCCGAGCTCGACGGCACGTTTGTGCAGCAAAAAGATGTTTACGGCGGCTATTGCATGCTCAGCTACCGCATCGCGGAACTGCCCGGGTCCGCGGGCCAGCTGATCCCCTATGCGCGCGGCTCCTACTATCGCGGCGGCCACAAGCTGGAGACCAATGTAGGGGCGTACAAGGTCACGGAGTTCGAGGGCGGCATTGAGTGGACTCCCGTCAAGAACGCGGAGTTTACGGTCGCCTACCTCAACGTGGCGCGCACCCTCAACGGCACCGATCAGCGCGGAGACTGGGTGCGTTTGCAAGCGCAATTTTCTTACTAGCGCTACGCTTACAGATTGTATTCTGCACCCAATCGCGCGATCTCGAGGTTGAGCCCTCGAAGTTGCCCAAGATCCCGCTCGGTCTGGGCTTCGAACGCGGGCTTGAGGTGGTAGGCGAGCACGTTGTATCGTGCGTGGGTGCTGGATTTTGCAAAGTCAGCGATCATGGACTGCGGCGTATGGTGTCCGCTGCGATCCGCGAGCGCCTGCTCGGCATTGGGAAAACTCACGTCCGTCATGACGAGCCCCACGCTTGAGTCCTTGTCGATGGCTTCCCACAGTTTGTTGGTGGGCCCTGTGTCTCCGCCGTAAACCAGTGTTTTTCCTGACGCATCCGCTTTGCGCACAAAAAAGGCGCTACAGTCCACGGTGTGAGAAACCGGCACCGGCCGGACATGAAAGCCTGCCACCAGCGCCCCGGCGCCGGGCAACTCCCGCAAGCGCAATGTGGGCTCGCCGTTACTGAGCATGATCTTCTCAAAGTTGGGCCACAGCAGGCCATTAAAGAAGTGCTTACGCAAGGTCGCCAGGGTGGCGCGTGTCGCCACGACCTCAAGGGTGGAGCCCCCGACCTGAGCGCGGTTGTCAGTCAGCGTGGCCAAGTCGCGCACGTGGTCCAAGTGCGCGTGGCTGACAAGCACCGTCTGAATGCGCGCCTGCTCGTTCAGCGTCAGTTCGGAGCTGAGCGCACCGGCGTCTATCGCCAAGGTGTCGTCTATCAAGAACGCAGACGTGCGGTGCTTGCTGGTCTCCCCGCCGTGACATCCCAAAACGCGCAGCTTCATGTCTCGCCCATGTTCGTTAAGGACAATGATACTGCAGGTACTGCGAGCCGTCTTCTGTACGATGCACATAGAGCACGGTGCCGTCGTCTCGCACCGAGAGATCTCTGAACGTTTCTTCGGGCAGGGTGTTGGTTGGCAAGGTAACACGGCCCAGCACACGGCCGTCATCGGGGGCCAAACACATAAGCTGCGTCACGACATGCTGATCGTCGTGCGCGAGTTCCATGGCTGTGTACACCACGCCGCGCATGTCAGATTCGAGCAGCAAGATCTGACGAATGGGGGCGCCCATGCCCACATCGCGCGCCCACTTCATCTGCTTTTTTGCTGTAGACAAAGCGTTGATCCAGAGCCGCGTTCCGTCTCCATCTTTGCGTCCGGCCGAGAGCAACATCGAACCATCTCGGCTTGGGCGTCCGCTCAGTTGCGTGCGTTCTGCACTCGCTTTCCCGCCTACATCACCCAGCTCGATGAGCACGCTGTGACTGGTTTCTGCGTAGACTTTGTCACCACTGACAAAGAGCCCAGTGGTCGAGCCGCCGTTCTCAATGCCCTTTCCCTCAAGCGGCAGCTTCCCCAGCGAGTGTCCTGCCTTGTCTAAGATTTCCACCTCTTTGGAAATCAGTCGGTCCATCGCCAAAAGCTCGCCATGCGGGCCCAACGCAATCTCCTGCGCTGCTTGTACGTGCAACTTGTCCTCCCGCACGAACTTTCCGTTCTTGTCGAGGCGAACGACGCGGCCATTGAGTTGGTCGAGCACGACGGCACCGTCGTCCGTTGCGATCAGACTCATCGGTGCCTCTGGATTGGCCTCCTCGGGTCGGTCTCGCGCCAAGGCACTTTGGCCCGAACCCCAGCCAAAATGCGCGTAGACAGTGCCATTGAGCGCAGCGGGGGTTGGCGTCGCTGCAGCGCCCTGAGTCTCGGGAACCTCAAGCGATCGAAGAGGCTCGCTGGCAGGAACCGTGGCTTGGACGTGGGAGAGGAGCACATGATCGTGCTCGCCGGGTAAGTACACGGGTCGGGTCAGAAACCACACAAGAGCTGCCAATCCGAGAACGACAAACACGACGGCAGATAGAAGTTTCCAACGATTCTGCATGCACTGAGTATGCAGGTGTCGGATAAAGTGGCAACCATCTGCACGCTACACGACGAAATTTTGCGATTGCGCAAATTGTGCGCGTAAACTCCACTTCATGTTGCACCACCGGCAATTCGCTCTACCCCTCGCAGCGCTGGCCCTCTCGGGCTTGGTCATTGGGTGTGCTGGTCAGACGAGCGAACCGGATGGCAGCAGCGACCCGTCGGCCTTGGAGACAGAGCCTGGCGCACAGAATCAAGGTGCCTCTTCCAAGGCGGACGAAGGCGAGCCCCTGGTGGCGCCGGTTGAGGACCCAGG
>JAYWGD010000134.1:0-2646 GCA_043778435.1 Myxococcales bacterium
GGGGCGGGGTAAGAGTACCCTGTGGGGAATTCGATTCATGCCGTGAGTGATCGCGAAGCCGACGAGTATGAGTTGAAGCTTCAGCGCAAGCTCATGCGCCGTTGCTGGGTGATTGTGTTTTTGGGGGCGCCCGTTGCGACGTACTTCCTGTTCAATCCCTTGTTCGGTCTCGCGCTGTGGATCGCGGTTGTCGGCGTCGCGAAACAGGCGCTCAAGCACCGCAAAAGAGCGCGAGAGTTGCGCACCGCACTCTTAGCGGCTGGGACACCATGACCCAGCTGGACGTCGCGGCGCTCATCAAGTTTCTGTTCGTTGGCGGCGGCACAGCGGCTGCGTGCTGGTGGCCTCGGCAACAGCGCAAGGAGATGGAACGCTTGCGCCGCGCCGCGGACTTGGAATCAGAATCTTCACGTCGCGGCAAGTGAAGGTCGCCGCGCCAAAATCAAAATACTTGCATTCTGCACTATAAGATTTGCGCGCACGATCCGTTCACATGCCTATGTTTCCGTGCTTCGTGTCCCTCGTCTCGATGTTGTGCCTCTCGGCGTGTGCGGCTTTGGCGCCGCTGCCTCATGCAGCGATGGCTGATGCGGTGATGGAGACGGCGCTTTCCGTGGCGAGCTCTCCGTACCGCCGTGTGCTTATCTTCGGGGGCGGTTCGCTGTACCTCGAGCGCACACTGTTGTCTCAAACGGCCGAGGAGATCTCGCCGGAGGAGGCATCAAGTGCGCTTCGCTCCATGGTGGCCATTGCCGCCGACCAAACTGTGACGCCCATTGGTGATGCGGCGCTGCTCAGAGGCTTGCACGTCGCGGAGCACGGTGACTCACTGGTCTACGGCGGCGACACCTTGTCGCAGCAGGACTGGTCGGTGCTCGTCGGCATGAAGGTCGTGCTCCGCGGCTACGGCCACGATGCCAGCGGCTCGATGCGCGGCACCTCACTACGTGTGGTTCGCAGTGTGCGTAAGCACCGGCTTGAGCGACATCGCTGGCCCGCGGGGCATACCGATCACCACTGCGACGTGTGCGGATTGAGAATCGAAGGAGACGACGAACGCGAGGCCGGCGTCCCCACCTTTGAGTTGCGCGTCGAAGAGACCGAGGCGCGAAATGAGCCGCCGGATGTAGACTCAACGGTGGTGCCAGACACGCATCTGCGGTGGGCGGGGGCGTCCGCTGCTGCCGCTTCAGGATCAACCTCGTGCAACACGCACAGTGCTCGACGCCCTCATCCGCAAGGCGCAGCCTCTGCTCGTGGAGCGCCTGCGTGCGCTGATCGCGCGCGCACCAAAAGACGCCGTGGCCATTGGCTACGCGCACGAGCTGGAAAGCGCCGCCGAGCTGTGGGGCGAAGGCACCTACAGCCCGGCGGGTGGCAAGTACACGTTGAACGCGCGCTTCAAGAACACACTTCGGGATGCCATGCCCTCGGGGGGCCGGACGGAGATCGTGCAGTTCGATGCGCGAGCGAATGCATCGCCCGCATTGCTGAGCGCGCCTCCCTGCAACGAGAACGAGGCCTGTGAGCTCCTCGCTGCGCGACGCAAATCCAGCTTGTTCTACCCACTTTCTGACGGCGTCGCCGAATCGGCCACAAGCACGGTGCAACTTGCGCGCGATCGTCCGGTCTTGGTCTACGGGAGCCCGGCGAGTGGCGCGCAGGAAACACGACTCATGCTATGCGACGCAAACGCGGGCGGGAACATCGTCACCATAAACTGGAGGCACGATTCAGTGAGCGGCTCCGCTCCACTTGCGTGTCTACCGGCGCCACCCGAATCTGCACAGTGCGGCGAGGTTGTGGCCCCCGATGGATATGTGCAAAACGCACTTATCATGAAAGGAGGGCGCCTCCAGACGGCGCGTGCGTGGCACCGTCCGCGCCTCCCGCTTCAGGATCCGCCGATGGCTCTGGAGGGAAGCGAGACGACGTGGGTTTCTACGGTGCAAATAGATGGTGCGACACCTGGTTGCGCATTCTTGTTTGAGGGGGAGAATAGCCACTGTGAGTCCCGGCCCGGGACAGCATCGATGCGTCTTGTCAATATGGGTCTATCCCATAGCGGGGCGTATGCCGTCACACCGAGTGCCGCATCTGTTGAGCTCACTTGCTATCCCCGGATGGAATGCGGCTGGGCCAAGGGCCAACGCATGCATCGGCAGACGGAGCGCATTGCAGTGGGCGAGCTTACGGCCGCGGACTTCGAAGAGCGCGCCAAGGACGAAGCCGCGCGCAAAGCGTCGCCCGCATTGCTTGCGCAGTTGCAGAAGGCCGCCGCGTTGATGCACGAGCTCGAAGCGCTTCCGCTCTCCGCGCGTCGTGCGAAGAGCGACGTCGAATGGAATGCACAGCACGCCAAGCGTGCGCGGGTGCTCGCAGCGCTGAACGCTTTGCTCGCGAAGCCTCGCTGATGGGGCGAGCCCTCATTTCGTCAGCGAGATGCGCGAGCTCGCGTATGAGAGGCTCAATCTTGCTTGGCGTAACAACGGCTCCGACGTGCAGAATGGCGTGACGGTGCTTCAGAACGTCACGAGTTCGCCGGGGCCCTGCCTATGCACCTGAGACCTTCGTGGTGGCTTGACAAGCACTGCTCGCGCGTTCAGTGTTTGCCGCATGACCTACGCGCGCCGTACCCAAGCCCAA
>JAYWGD010000135.1:0-7636 GCA_043778435.1 Myxococcales bacterium
TCTCGGACCCGAGCGTTCCGGGATGCTAATTGACTCGTAGAATCACGCGCGTTCTACTGGCTACAAATAGCGATACCCAGCGCGGGAGCTGGCAGGCAGCGTGCCAGCTTGCCACCGCAATCTTGGGCGCAGTTGCAAACATCGGAGCATGTTTTGCCGCCGCCACCACTTTCGACACATAAACCACTTGTGCAGTCATCCCCGCTCATGCAGCTGCCGGCTCCTGTGCGCCCCGCACCCGCCTTGCCTGGCGCGCACAAAAAAAGTGGGTCCTGACAATAAGTCCCGGATTCGCATTGGCGATTGTGGATGCACAGCTGTCCCTGCACCAAATTCAACTCGGGCAAACTTGCCAAAGCACCTGGTGCACGCCCGCAAAGTGACTTGAGCCCCGAATCCGCCACGGCTGCATCGACCGGCGATGCGTCGGAGGTTGAGGTCGACACAGTCGGCGAAGTGCCCGCGCCATCGAGGTCGCGTTGCGAAACCGTCTTGCACCCAAGGACAAAAAGCGTCACCAGCACATAAGCGGGACTCTTCATCACGACCCCGATGGCCGCGCGCAGATGCCGATTCCCAGAAACGCCAAGAAGACACACTTGGGCATTTTCCCGCCGCAGTCGGCGTCGCAATCGCACGCGTCCGAACAAGTGTTCGTTCCCACGGCATCTTGAGTACAAATGCTGCTTTGGCAATCGTTGCCTGTCGTGCACACCGTCAGGCCATTGACCCCGGCGCCAGCAGTACCCGCCGTGCAAACAAACGACGATGGGCCCTCTTTGCAGAAAGCCCCCGAAACACATTCGCGGTTGTGCACGCAGTCGGCACCAATGCTCAGATTTTTACCGGGAACCTCGGGGAGCACGCCCGGTGCGCGGCTGCAAAGCCCAGCGCCGGAGTCCGCAGCCACCTGTGCATCTGCATGCGCGGCGGCATCCAAACGACTCGAACCGTCTGTGCTTGAGGCGTCCAACGACAACGCACCGTCGACAAACGAAGCGTCTGCGTTTGACGAATCGAACAACGGCGGCACGAACGCATCGGAAGATGTTGCACCATCATAATGTCCCGGCGTCGCATCCAACCCCACAACCGGAACAAAGTTCCGGTACTCCGCCTCCTTCCTCGTGCACGCCAAAGCACCACCAATGCCGTCGCTGCAAACCCGATTCCTAGAGCTCTCATATTGACAATGTATCACGACGGCCACCGGCCTGAAGTCTTGTGACACGCATTGCAGAGCGTAAGCGCTGTTTGGGCTGGCCCAAGACGCAGGCTACGGGTACCTCACAAGCCACACATGCCCGACGTCTCGCTCAACCCTGCCCAAGCCAGCGCCGTCGCGCACACCGATGGTCCGTTGCTCGTTTTTGCAGGTGCGGGCTCTGGCAAAACGCGCGTAATCACCTATAGGATCGCGCACTTGTTGCAAAGTGCACAGGTCGCTCCTTACCGCATTTTGGCGGTGACCTTTACCAACAAAGCCGCCAAAGAGATGCGCGAACGGCTTGGGCATATGCTGGGCGACGACGTGGTGCGCGATTTGTGGGTGGGCACCTTTCATGCCACCTGCGCCAAGTTGCTGCGCAGCTATGGCGAGGCCATCGGTGTACCCCGCAACTTTCTCATCTACGACGGCGGCGACCAAAAATCCTTGGTCACACGCGCCATGCGCGAGCTCGGCTTAGACGACAAGCAATACCCCCCGAAGGAGATGCTCTCGCGCATTCTCACTCAAAAGCAGGAAGGTCGTGGCCACGCCGACATCGACACGCGTCGACCCGACGGCCGCATGCTTGCGCAGATTTTTGAAGCTTATGAAGCAGCACTCAACGCAGCAGGCGCGCTCGATTTCGAGGACCTCATTGTCAAGACCTTGCAGCTTGCTCAGAGTCCTCAAGGAGAGGCCTTGCGCGCCAAGTTTCGCTACGTGATGGTGGACGAGTTTCAAGACACGAACGCCATCCAGTATGCGTTGGTACGAGAGCTGTCTCGAAACACCACCAACCTCTGTGTGGTGGGCGATGACGATCAGTCCATTTACAGTTGGCGCGGCGCAGATGTGCGCAACATCCGCGACTTCGAAAAAGACTTTCCCGGGGCGCACATTGTCAAACTGGAGCAGAACTATCGCTCCACCAGCAACGTGGTGGCAGCCGCGTTGGGCGTGGTGTCCAAAGCCCGCACGCGCGTGCCAAAGGCGCTTTGGAGCGCGCAAGATGCGGGCGCGCCGATTCGCATTCATCCCGTGAGCGACGAGCGTCAGGAAGCTGCCCGCATCGTCAGCCATGTGCTCTCGGCGCGCGATCAGGGCCGATCGCTGAGCGAATTTGCTATATTGTATCGCATCCATGCGCAATCGCGCGTGCTCGAGGAGGCGATGCGGCACGCGGGTCTTCCGTATGTCATTTTCGGAGGCCAGCGATTCTTTGAGCGCGCCGAAATCAAAGATGCCGTGGCGTACTTGCGCGTGATTGTGAACCCCAATTCAGATGTAGACCTCATGCGTTGTTTTTGTGCGCCACCACGCGGCATCGGTGACACGACCATCGCGCAGCTAAACGATCATGCGCGCGCGCTCGGATGTTCTCTGTACGAAGCGATGGCCCGCATCGACGAAGACGCGCACTACAAGCCCGTAAGCCCTTTCGACGCTCCTCCCGAGAAGGCCATGCGGCCTGTGGCCAAAAAGAAGCTTGCTGCGCTCTACACATTGTTTGAGCAACTACGCGCGCAAGCCTCGCTGTTGCCCCCCGACGAGTTGCTACAAGATGTGCTTCAGCAAAGTGGCTATGCCGAGATGCTTCGCAACGACACGTCGGCCGAAGCCGAAGGGCGACTCGAAAACCTCGCGGAGCTTGTGGGCTCGGTGCGCGACTACGCCGACACCGAACGCGCTGCAGGGGGCACGCCCGACGTGCTTGGTTTTTTGGAGCGTGCGGCCCTTGTGTCCGACATCGCCAAAGACGACTCTTCCGACAAGCTATCCATGATGACCGTGCACTCTGCCAAGGGCTTGGAATTCGACACGGTGTTCGTCCCCGGCTTCGAAGAGGATTTGTTCCCTTATCGCAGCATGCAGAACCGAGGCTCCATCGATTCTGACGACTTGGACGAAGAGCGACGCCTCGCTTACGTAGCCATCACGCGCGCGCGTAACGAGCTACACCTGCTTCACACCGACAGGCGGTCCATTTTTGGCCAAACACGCTACCCCGGACAGAGCCGATTTTTGGCAGATATCCCAAGCGAAATCACGACAGGAGCGCGAAAACGGGAAAGCATACCCGCACGACCGGCTGGCCCCAGCTACGAGCGACGCACGCCGCGTGAAGGCGTGTATGTGGATCATAGCGAGTACAGCGATCTCAGCGCAGACGATGCCTTTAGACCAGGCACATCTGTGTATCACGCACGCTTTGGAAAGGGCGAGATCATCAAGCTTGTTCCGTCCGTAGAGCCCGCAGTGCTGGCCTTCTTTCCAGGCTGGGGCGAGATGAAGGTGCTCGCGCGCTTTGTCTCTTTGGAGGCGCCATGAGCGAACCCAGCATTGGAGCGGTACTTGGCAAGCGCTATGTGATTGATGCCGTGCTGGGCAAAGGCGGCATGGGCACCGTGTACAGTGCACTTGATTTGCAGTTGGAGCGAAAGGTGGCGATCAAGGTTCTGCACGAGGCCGACGCGATGGACGAGGTGGCCGTCCTGCGGTTCAAACGCGAGGCCTTGGCACTTGGCAAGCTGGGGCATCCGCACCTGTGCACCGTGTACGACGTCGGGTCCGTCGACACCGGCGTGCCGTACATTGTGATGGAACACCTGGACGGAATGTCGCTTGGACAGCGACTGAAGCAAGCGCCGGCGCTGAGCACCAGCTTGCTCGTTCATGTGCTGAGCCAAGCCTGCGAAGCGCTCACCGTGGCGCACGACGCTGGCGTCATGCACCGCGACATCAAGCCGGACAATATCTTCCTTGTTCGCGAGCAAGGATCTACATGGTCAGCAAAATTACTCGATTTTGGCGTTGCCAAGTTTAGCAACAATGGGATGCTTGGAGACGCTGAAGCCTCGCTCACCAAGACGGGGATGGTCATGGGCACTCCGTATTATATGTCGCCAGAACAGGCGCGTGGGCAGCGCGATATCGATGGGCGTGTCGATGTCTACGCCATGGGCGTGGTGGCCTATGAGGCCCTGTGTGGCAAACGCCCGTTTGCCGGCACGCCGCTCAACCTGGTGCTTGTCAAGGTGTTGTCAGAGCGACCCGAATCGCTCGCGGTGACGCGCCCTGACCTTACCGCGGAGATCGTTGCCGTCGTCGAGAAAGCCATGTCCAAGAATCGCGACTACCGCTACGCGACGGCGCGCGAATTTGGCCACGACTTGCTGCGCGCCGCGCGGCGCGCGCGAAGCGCGATGCCTGGAAGCAGCAAACGGTAGCGGAGCGTTGCTCGGCTGCCGTTTGGCGTACGCATTGCGCACCGTGAGTACCAATCTTTGAGCGACTCGCTACTCGGTCTTGTTGCCTTCAATCAGCGAGCGCACATCTTTGCCCGTGAGCTTGTCGATCAAAGACAGGCCAAGCAAGCTCTCCAGGTTGGAGCTGCCACCACTGCCTGAGCCTCCGCCGGTGATCAGCACGTCCGGGATGAGCTTGATGTGGTTTGCAGCTATCTGCTCTACGATCTTGAGCTGACCAAATATTGGGCCCATGGCATCTACCGAAGCTTTGTAGCTCTTCGCAGTCGCCTCACCTTGAGCCAAGATAACATCGGCCTTGGCGATACCCGTCTTGCGCTCCTTTTCAGCGTCGGCGTCGGCATTGAGCTTGGTGGCTTTGGCGGTACCGTCGGCTTTGAGTTCCGTGGCTTTGGCTTCACCTTCGGCCGCCTTGATGGCGGCGTCCGCGAGGTTCTTGGAGATCTCAACGCCGCGCTCCGACGCCACGACTTGCTTTTGCATGTCGGCTTGTGCCGTTGCATTCTCCAAGACTTTTCGCTCGTCCTGCGCTTGCTTCTGCGTTGCGTAGGTCTTCTTCTCCTGCTCCGCGATTTGGCGATCGGTCACCGTCTTGGTGAGCTCCGCCGGCAAGACCACATCGGCAATCATCGTGTCTTTGGACTCGATGTGGTGACCCTTCAGAATGTTCTGCAAGTGCAGCTTGGCCTTCTCCTGAAGCTCGGCGCGCTTGGTGTACAAGTCGAGCGCTTGCACGGCTTGGGCCGCGTTCCTGAAGTGCGACGAAATGGCAGGCTCAAGCACCTGCGAAATCATGTTCGTGATGGAGCCCAAGTTGGCCACCACCTTAGGCGCGTCCGACATCGCGATGTGAATGATCACGCTCACATCCATGTGCACATTGAACGCATCCGAGGTGCGAAGCGTAATGGTGTTAAGGTTGGAATCGAACTGGTGTGCGCTGGATTCGTTGTCGGCCCAGTTGAGCAAGATCTGCGTGGTGGGAACGATGTCCACCTTGCACACTTTGGTGTTGAGCGCGTGCTTGCCTGGGCCCAGAGGCTCAGCCCAGATGCCCTTGTTGCCGTTGCGCACGATCTTGGCGTTGACCTGCGCGTCGGTCACGTCCTCGCCTTCGGCGCCGACGAAGCTTGTGACAACCGCGCACTCGCCAATTTTTACATCCGTCATGGGCTGTTTGAGGATCTGCGCGAACCAGGGATTGATCGAGTAATTTCCCGATCGAAGCACGGGGATCTGCAAGCCCTTTTGGCCGCCTGCCGCCAGGAATGCCGCCGGGTTTTGAAAGTTGTTGTGCACAGCCAAGTCGACCTCGTCGGCGGCGATTTTGGACGGGTCTAGAATGGGCTTGCCCTCTTGCACGATGACCACGCCCACCTCGTCGGCGCCGATGTTGGTCCACTGAACGGGCGGACTGATCTCGAAGAGTGCGGTGTTAATACGGTAGGTGCCGGGCATGAGCACATCCAGCTGACGCCCTTTCTCGCCGCCGTGCGAGATGAACATATCACCCTTCTCGAAGTTGGAGTGCTCAGCCACCTTGTTCGCGAGCAAGCGACCATCAGGAATACGCGCGCCATCCATCGCCGTGACCAGACCCACACTGCCGCCGGGAATCACGGTGACGGGGCGATTCTCGACGCGAAAAATAGATGTATTGATACGGTATTTTCCAGGAGGAAGAATGGCAATCTGCGGGCCCTTCTGGCCGCCATTTTCCAAGAACGCGGCGCCGTCCTGAAAGTTGTCGCAGTCCACGGGAGACGCAAAAATACGGCCCGGTGCGCAAGGCAAGCCGCCAACGGCCTCCACAATCCCCACCTGCGACTCTTTGATGATCACGGCCATGGTGACGTCCACGGTGAACAGGTTTGGATTGATGCGGTGCTCGCCTGGCGGCAAGATCATGACCTGCGGGCCCTTCTGGCCTCCGCTGCTCAAGAATGCCTCGCCGTCTTGAAACAAGGAGCATTCTACCGGCTGCGCGAAGAATTCGCCCGATGGGATCGCCGCTCCCGTACACGCCCGCACGATGCCCACCTGATCGGTGCCAATCACCACGAACGAACTCTTTTTGGTCTTGTAGAGAAAGGGGATCAGAAAGTGCACGCCTGGCCCAAGCGTACGCGCCTGTACGCCGACCTCATGGCTTAGCGCCACCGTGCGTCCATCGGGCATCGGCGCACCAAACCAGCGGCGCTCCAGGGTGATGATCTCGTTGCCGCGCGCAATGGTGATGCTGTTCAAAACGACGAACAGCACCAACGCCACGAGCGCGATGGGCAAAAAGAATTGGGTGAGAAGTGTGACGAGCAAGGGGTCGGTCGAGGTGACGGTGTTTTGCATGCGCCTTCGATGCTATCGAGGTCACCCAACGCCGTACAGAATTTCCGATGCAAAGACCTGAACGGAAAGGCACAACCCGATTGCACACTCAGGATTCCATTGTCAGAGTGCGATTTGTCTCACATCCTCGCGCAGTCGAGGCGCGCTGAATACAAAGACCTGAAGTGCGCTTGCGCCCCACTCAATGCCTGCTAACTGCCAGCAACAATGAAGTTTTCATTCAGCATCCTCGCCCTTGTCTCCACCCAAGCATGTTTGCTGGCTTTAGGCGGTTGCGCCGTCGCTCCAGACGCCTCTGCCTCTGCTTCGAACTCTGAGGAGACGGAAGTCGCCACGGATGGCGAGGCACTCACAGCATCTGCGGACCGCGGCTATTACATTGCACGGCAGGACACGCGCCGCTGCGCCTCGCCCATGTGCGGCGGACTCTGGGTTCGCGCGGTGAATCAAAAGACCACACTTTGCGCAGACGGAAAGCGCGCGGCCGAATGCTATGTGGCCGACATCTCGACGAGCCGCATCCAATTGTCGTCACGCGAAGACTACGAGTTTAAAAGCTCCTTCGGCGCGAGCAAAGCACTGGTCCGCGCAGCGATGACGCGCGTGCAAATCGATGGCCGCTCGCTGGGTCGCCTGAATGCAAGTGAGGCATGGCTCGGCGCATCGGGGTCACTGCCTGACGGCACGTTTTTTCGCGCGGCCGACAACGGCGTTCGCTGCATCACGACGCCATGTCCGACCACCGGTTTGCGCTCACTGAACGTCGGTGAATCCTACAACGCACTGGCTGTCGGAGTGGCGCAGACAGTGTCCA
>JAYWGD010000136.1:0-7605 GCA_043778435.1 Myxococcales bacterium
GCACGTCTGCAGACTACAACCTCAAGGTGTGCAAGCTGGCGAGTGCGCGCTATTTGGATGGCTTGCCCGATTCTGGGAATGCGCTTGGCCGCGGGTTTCGCGACACGGAGCTCGAGGCAGAGATTCTGGCCATGACCCGCAACTTGGGGATCGGTGCCCAGTTCGGCGGCAAGTATTTCTGCCACGACGTGCGTGTGGTTCGTCTTCCGCGTCACGGAGCTTCGGTACCGATTGGTATCGCCGTATCGTGCTCGGCCGACAGGCAAGTGCTCGCCAAGATCAATGCAAAGGGCATCTTTATCGAGGAGCTCGAGCGTGACCCGGCAAAGTTCTTGCCGGAGGTGAACGAAGCCGAAATTGGGGGCGAGGTGGTGAACATCGATCTCAGTCTCCCGATGGCGGAGATTCGTGCGATCCTAAGCAAGCTTGAGGTGAGCACACGCCTGAGCCTGAGCGGCCCCATGGTGGTCGCGCGCGACATTGCGCACGCCAAAATCAAAGAGCTGCTTGATGCCGGAGGCGAGATGCCGGGCTACATGAAGGACCGCTGCGTGTATTATGCAGGTCCAGCGAAGACCCCTGCGGGCTACGCGTCGGGATCGTTTGGCCCGACCACTGCAGGCCGCATGGATTCCTACGTGGACCTCTTTCAGTCCAAGGGCGGAAGCATGGTCATGCTTGCAAAAGGCAACCGATCAAAAGCTGTGACGGATGCGTGCAAAGCACACGGAGGCTTCTATCTTGGGTCTATCGGCGGCCCCGCGGCCCACCTGGCCAAAGACTGCATCACCAAAGTGGAAGTGCTCGAGTTTGCCGAGCTCGGCATGGAGGCCGTGTGGAACATCCATGTGAAAGACTTCCCGGCCTTCGTCGTGGTCGACGACAAGGGCAACGACTTCTACGCAGGATTACGAGCCAAAAAACTGCCCATTCGCGGGTAGCTCGTTTGCCCCTGCGCCCTATACTTTGTAGAGGCGCAGTGTCGCCACGCGGTGCCCCACTCAGAACTCGGCGCGCACCATCACGAACTTGTTGTTTGTCTCTTTGCTGGTGAGCTCCTCGTAGGCTTTCGCGCCCGTCTCGCCTTTCATGGAGGCGAGACGGGAGTGTTCGCATACGACGTAGACGGCTTTGATGCCCGACGCCTTTTGTTTGGCTAGCCAGTCTTTGTAGACTTGTCCCGTGGTGACAAAGGCCGGGATGTGGTTGCCCGAAAAGAAGTACTCACCAAGCCAGTTCATCTGAAAAGCAACCACGGGCTCTTGCGCGTTGGCGCGGCGCGCGTAGTAGGCCGTGAAGAGCTCGTGCTGGCTCCAATGCGGAGCCAGTTTCACCATGTACACATCGACGCCCCAAGAAGCCCAAAGCACCGAACCCGCCAGGAGTGCCCAGAAAGCTTTGCGGCGTAGTGGCGCCCACGTCATCGCAAAAGAGACCAGCGCAAAGAACACCACGAAGCCTGCGAGTGCTGGCGTGAGGTTGATGTTCGGGGGCCAGGCACGATTGTACATGTAGGTGAACAAGGTGAGCAGACGCACCGCGCCAGGCTGCCCGTGCACGGTGTCATGCAAGAAGTCGGCACCGACCACCAAGGCCAGCACGCCGGCGACAAAAGCCCATGGCGCGGCATCAAAAGAGGGGGCTGCATCCGTATCGCGGCCAGATTTTCTACCCGTGTAGAGTGCACCCATAGCAATGCCTACCAGTGCCGCAAGCGCAGGAACAGCCGGGAAGATGTAGTGATGGAACTTGGTTCCCATGAAGGAAAAAAACCCAAAGCTCATCGCAAACCACAAGTAAAAATACATTGCGCCGCTTTGCTTGGCCTTGTCTCGAAGGGAAGGATGCTTCCACAAGATGGCAATGGCCAAGGGGATAAAAATCACCCACGGAAATGTGGCGTAGCCAAGCTGCCCCAAAAAATAGCGCAGACTGACATCGTCGCCATCGTTGGTGTCGTGGACGTGCGATCGCACGCGGTTGACCATGTCGTGCAGGATCAAGCGGTCTACAAACGCCCGACCGTTGCGCACGTAGCTGGCAACAAACCAAGGCAGCGAGACGGTCGCCCAAATGCTGATGCCGGCGGGGATCTCAAAATCCAAAAGCTCGCGCCAACGCCCCGTCACCAGAACGTAGGAGCCCACACACGCCACCGGCAACACAATGCCCAGTGGCCCTTTGCCGAGCGTGGCGATGCCCGCGAACAACCATCCAGCGACAAACAGGAGGCGACGGGTGCGTCGCTCGCCGACCAAAAGGTAGGTGACAAAGGAAATCATTCCAGCCCACAGCATCACCTGCAAAATGGGCTCAAAGCCGCGTACAAAGTGCAGCACGCTGGAGCGCACGTCGCCGCGTGTGGTGAGCTCGGGCGGGACGAGCGCGGGCCAGCGCGTCTCACAAGGCTGGTTGCCAGGAAGCGTGCAGTTGCCGGTGCTGCCGCGCAGCACCATGTCCCAGGCAAAACCAAACCCGTTCTTGGAAAAGGAAAGGTTGCGCGATGCGAGATACGCGAGCTGCGGCAACGTGACCAGCAACCAACCACCCAGCACCAAATGCAAAGCCGAGAGCGACAAAGTGCGGCCGCCCAGACGCACGCCAATGGGTTTGAGCTGCGCATCGGCGGGCGTGTTCAGACCCAACAACATGAACGACATCGAGATCACAAGCGCGCCCACAAAGCCCGTGTCGGCCATGGTTTGATGCGCGATGAAAAACCAATCGGGCATGGTGAGCAAAACGAGCCCGGCAAAGAATCCGCTGCGCGCGCCGAACACGCGGGCAACCGCCTTGTACATGGCAAAGGCCGCGCCCATCATTAGGAAAACACCTGGTGCTCGTACGGCCCACTCGGGGCGCGCCACGTACTGACCGAATGCATTGCGAAGCACAATGTCTGCCTCGGCGTTGGCGCCAAAGGCCTCCATGGAGAGCGCTTGCATCCAAAAATTAAGGACGGGCTTGGACCAGAACCACTTGTTGGGTTCGCCTTCTTGCGTGGACCACAAGGTGATCCAATCGTCGCGCGCCAAGATCTCGCGTGCGACCAAACCGTAGTGGGTCTCCCAAGGGTCCCAGAGCGAACTGACGCCTAGGCCAGGCAAGTTGATCAGGCCTGCGAGGAGCAACAGCCAAACGCCGTAGCTGCGAAACGGCGCCATGCGATCGTTGGCCGTCGGGTGGCTGCACAATGCACCCACCAAGCGGTGCGCTGCGTACACTGCGACAGAGAATCCGAGCGTGAGCAACGCGCCTGCCACAAAGGGAGGCACGACCCCTTGTGTGCCCAACCACAGCCCAAACCAGGTTGCTGCAAGCGCAGCCAGCACGGCCGCAAGACGCGGCCGAAGTGAGGCGCTAGGCTCTGTGACCACCGCATCGTCAAAGGTTCCAAAATAGTCCAGCACGCAACCGACGACGCCCACGGTCAGCACGGTGCCAAGCAAGACGCCTGCATAAGGGATGCGCCCCTTCCAGGCCATCAAGATGCAGAGTGCAACAAAAACAAGAAGCGAGGTCCATCGCGCCTTGGAACGGGTTTTGTTCCCCACAGGGACGAGTCCCAAATCTTGATCATCGGAACCCAGAAAGATCCCTGTGATGAGTGTCTTAAGGGGCCGGAGTGGCGTCGTCTGCGGTGTGGACATGGGCAGGACCTGTCGTATCAGAGGGTGGGGCCGGAGCCAAAGCACACAATGCGTATGTTGCTGGGGAAGCACGAACAGAGGGAGCGTGCAGGGCGGCGGCGTGATAGTGAATTGTGCTGACGATGAATGCGCGCACTGCGGTCATGGTGATTGGCAATTTCGATGGCGTACACACGGGGCATCAGGCCGTGATCGCCGAGGCGCGCGCGCACGCGATGAGCACGGGGCTGGTTCTTCAGGCGCTCACCTTCGACCCTCATCCAGCGTCGGTGCTTGGCGATCGGCAGATCCCCAAGCTGTGCACCCTGGGGCGTCGTTTGGAGTTGCTTCAATCGGCAGGGGCCGACGAGGTCGTTGTGATGTCTTTTACCACCTCGTTTGCGCAGACCTCGCCAGCGGAGTTCGCGCGCATTTTGGCGGGCCATGGCGTGGCCTATGTGGTCGTCGGAGAAAATTTTCGATTCGGAAAAGATCGCGTGGGCGACGTGGCCATGCTTGCCGACTTGGGCGCCTCTCTGGGCTTTGAGGTGCACAGCACGCAATTATTTGGTGCTTCCGATGCACCGGTGTCGAGCAGCCGCATTCGCGCATGTTTGCAGGAGCGAGATGTCGCGCGAGCGCACCAAATGTTGGGTCGTCCGCATCGCATTGGCGGCCTTGTGGTGCATGGCGACGCACGCGGTCGAACCATGGGATTTCCCACCGCAAATCTTGATGCGGTGGCCGAGATGCTTCCAGGGTTGGGCGTGTATGCAGCGCATGCGCGACTGCAAGACGGCAGGCAGCTAGATGCTGTGTTGAACATTGGTGTGCGGCCAACCGTGGGCGGGCAAGAGCTGCGTATCGAAGCGCACTTGCTGGATGTAGAACTCGACCTCTATGGGCAGAGTCTTTCATTCGACTTGGTTGCATCTCTGCGCTCCGAGAAGCGCTTTCATTCGTTGGATGCACTGCGCACCCAAATTGCACAAGATGTGCAAAGTGCACGTATGTGCTTGAGGGTGGGGGCATGACAAGTCGCGCCGAGCTTGAGCAACTGGGCCGTGAAGCACTCATCGGTCTCGCAGCTTCGATGGGCGTTGCCAACGCGCGTGCACTACCGCGTGTAGACTTGGTGGATGAGATCTTGCAGCGGGACGGGGGGCAGACACGTGCGTCGCGAGGTTTTTTTGGCCTGGCGCGTGACTTGCTCGCCAGAGTGGTGGAGCGAGGTCTTCACCTTCCCGAAGAGCGTGCCATCGAACCCGTTGTCGTCTCGGAGGGGGCGAGTGTGCTGCCCAACGAGGCGGCTTCGTCACCTCCGGGCGAATCTGAATCCGCACCCCACGAGGGCTCGTTGCAGGTAGCTTCTGAGGCATCCAAGGGGGTGGCTACCGTCACTTTGGCAAGCATTTATGCGGCTCAAGGCCTGGTGTCGCGCGCGCTGGGCGTGCTTGAGCGTGTGCTTCAACAAAAGCCCGATGACGCCGCTGCGCTCAGCTTGCAGGCGCATCTTCACGGCGCACCTCTTCTTGCGCCATCAACCCTTTCCGTGCATCGCACATCCAATGGCGTGCGCGTGGTTTGGAACGCGGGCCATGCGCCGGATACATTGGCTGTGCTCCGATGCGTGCAGATTACACCTCGTGGTCTTACCCCCTTGCGCGAGCTGTCCGAGCGCATTGTCTCCGGGCGGGGAACGATGGAACTTGAGATGCCCGCTCGCGTGGTGTTTCATGCCGCCATCGGTGTGAGAGAGTCTAACGCCTTTGTCTCTCGGGCCCACGCATAAGCCGCGCTACTGCGGTTTACACAACGTCGAGTGCGTAGCCCTTGTCGTTGTACGCCTTGACGGCCACGGACTTTCTCAGTTCGTCGTCGTTGTCGTTTAACGAATGTAGCTCAGCGCGAATTTCACTGGCGATGGCGCGGACATAAATCTTTGCCAGATCGCGCTCTCGCCTCGAACCTTGCTTGCCGTGTTGGCTGGCTGCGTGACGCGCTCGGGCGACGGAGGTGATGGCTGCGTACAAGCCCACAGCGGAACGTGAGATTCGTCGTTGGACGAATTGCACTTCGACGATGTCCTTGCCATAACGCAGCGATGTGCTGCGTGTGGCCTCGCCGAACAATGCCGACAGCTCTCGCAATTGTTGGTCTTCGTGACCAAACTCGTCCTCGCTGTCGGAGGGAAGAGCCCGACGGAAAAAGCCACCCGCCATGTTTTCAACACGCGCTAAAATCTGCGCATTGATGCCTTGGCCATCGGATGCGCGCGCAGATTCTATCAGAGAGATACCGAGAGATGAGCGCAACACATCGACCGGTCCGCCAATGCTGAGATAGCCCATGGCATCTTGAAACACGCGACCGAAATCGGAGCTGGTACGGTATCCTTCTCCGGAGGCCAAGGGGAAGCTCAGTGTGGTGAGACGCAGCAGCGTGTCGGCCGCAAACACTTTGCAAGCCGTGCTCTCCAGGGCGAAGTCGGCATCGGCCTGAGACGCGCCGCTTCCTGCAGTGGCATAGACAACAGACTCTAAGGCGTAGGTAAGCGAGAGAGCACTGGCGATACGATCACGCACCATTCCGAGCTCGCCTATGGTGCGCCCAAAAGAGCGCCTAGACCCTGCACGCTCGACCATCAAGTCGACGATGCGTTTGCAGATACCAAGACATGCAGCGGCGACAAAGACACGCCCCTCGCTCATGGCGCGCATGGCCACCTTGCGGCCATCTCCGCGTGCGCCCAGCATGCATGTAGAGGGCACGTGAATCCGATCCCACGTCATGGTGCAAGTGCGTGCACCGTGCAACGACAGCTGATCTCCGGCATCAGAGATCACAGCAAAAGAGTTTCTGGGGAGAACAAACGCACTGGTGAGCGGGCGGGCGCCATCGTCATCGGCCGCGGTGCGCGAAAGAAGCACAATGCCATCCGCAAGCTCGCCGCCGGTGACCCACGTCTTCTGACCACTGAGCAAATAGCCGTTCGGTTGGCGTGTGGCATAGGTCTGCGGCGCTGAAAGATCGCTTCCCGTATCGCGTTCGGTAAGTGCAAAGGCGAGCAGCGCATCTCCCGTGCTTGCGCGCCCCAACCAGTCTGCACGAAGTGGGTCTGTGCCGCTGGCCAGGATCGCTTGGCTGCCAAAAGCGTGTGCGCAAAGCAAGGCCGCGGCGCTAGAGTCTGTGCGGCCAAGCGCTTCGAAAATGCGCGCGCTTCCCGAGCGCCCGAGGCCCGCACCTCCGTAAGACTTGGGTATACCAAGGCCGAACAGGTCGAGCGAGCGCAGCCGGTCACGGGTTGCTTGCGTGCGCGCAAGGCCGTGACCCCCCATGCTGTCGGAGGCCTCCTCGTCGCGGATGCGGCGGAGCAGGTTTGAAACGGCGCGCTCATCGGTGGTGCTTCCCCAAGTCGACTGCGTAAAATCTCGAGCCACAAGCTCCGAGCGAGCGAGGCGGCGAAGGAGGGACGTAGACATAGGCCATCAGGCCTATCATGAGGCGCGTCTCAAAGACGAATTTCCCTTGTGGTTTGTGCTGTTGGAAGATAGCTTGCGTGTATGCTGCACATGACGTTCCGACGTGAGGTTTTGGCTGCTCGCAGCCGAAATGGCGTCGCGCTGATGGGGATCTGCAATGTCACGCCGGATTCGTTTAGCGATGCTGGTCAGGCGCTTGGCCCTCAGGCTGCGCGAGCGCGCATCGATGAGCTTTTACGTGACGGCGCCGACGTTATCGATATCGGTGCAGAGTCCACGCGCCCTGGAGCGCAAAGGGTGTCTTCTGTCGAGCAGATCGATCGCGTTGGAGGAGCGGTGGCTTATGCCTCCGTGCGCGCGCTCACCAGCATCGACACCACACGCGCAGAGGTGGCCAGTGAGGCCTTGCTTCAGGGAGCGCACCTTGTGAACGATGTCTCGATGGGATTGGACGATCGCGAAGCCATGGCCAAACTTGTCGCCCGCACCGGCGC
>JAYWGD010000137.1:0-7594 GCA_043778435.1 Myxococcales bacterium
AAAACGGCCAAGACCATTTTTCTGCCTGACTTGGCTCGCACTGCGCGCATGGCGCACGATCGCGGCCTCCGGGTGATCGCGCGCATCCCGTGCTTTCACGATCCGCTTCTTGCCAAGAACCTTCCGCGCACCAGCATTCAGGGAAATTGGGGCAAGCCCTATCCCATGGGCTGGACCGACCCGACCAATGTGGAGGTGCAGAACTACATCATCGACATCGTGAAGGAGACTGTTGATGCCGGCTTTGACGAGGTGCAGCTGGACTACATCCGCTTCCCGGTTCATGCGGGCACGGGCAGCGCTGTGATGCCCGAGTGGAAAGATGACGCTCGTATTTTTGCAATTCGAGACTTTGTACGGCGCGTGCATGAGGTGACCAAACCCGCAGGCGCGGCGCTTTCGGTGGATGTGTTTGGTGTCGCTTCGACGGGCACCAAGGAAGACCAACAGAAGCTGGGTCAAGACATCACGGTACTGGCGCCCGAGGTAGAGGCCATCAGCCCGATGGTGTATCCCTCGCACTATGCGGCCGGATTTATGGGCTTTGCCGAGCCCGGAGATCATCCCGAAGTGATCGCCATGGGCACCAAGCACGCGGTTGCAAAATTGCCGCCCGGTAGCCAAACTGCGATCCGCGGATGGCTGCAAGCTTTCCCGCTGCGCTCACCCTCTTACGGTCCGAAGTATGTCGCTGCACAGGCCAAACATGCAGAGAGCAATGGCGGCGTGGGATGGCTTATGTGGAGCCCCGCATGCGACTACACGCCCGTGTGGAGTGCGTGGCCCGTGCTCAAGAAGTGATTGCGCTATGCACGCACATGGCGAGTCTGATGTCCTGAGGCGACAGGCTCACCGGGAGCAAAGCGGATGGTCTCCATTCGCTTTGCTCTTGGTCTCTAGGTGCCCTCGTGATACCTCACGACCCAACACCTGGAGAGGTGTCCGAGTGGTCGATGGTGCAACATTGGAAATGTTGTGTACCGCAAGGTACCGCGGGTTCGAATCCCGCCCTCTCCGCAAACTGTTCGTTCGAGAAGACTTGAGAAGGGTCAACAAGGCCCGAATTGTCAGGGAAATACCAAAATGTTTCACTCTCCGCGGTTGACGATGGCCGGGCAGAACCGACGAGCCAAGTGACGGGTAAGCGAGCTACGCATGAGCTTTGTCCGTCGTGACACTTCCGATCCCAGCCACTTACGCAAACTGACTCTCAGACAGCTGGAGACCCTCCCGCCAGGCAAGCATGGTCCCGGGCGCACGGAATACAAGCTGCTCAAGTTTGTCGTGAGTCCGACGGGGCGGCGCCACTGGGAGTACGCCTATCGCTTCCCACGCGGCCGCAAGGGAGGCCCCAATCGCAGCGCGCGCTATCCATTCCCGGACACGACCATGGCTGGCGTCCGGCTTGCCGTCGAAGGCATTCGGAAGCAGGTGCGAGACGGCGTGGACCCCAACGGCAAGGCACGCCAAACCGGCGAGGCCAGCCGCACGTTTCGGGCGGTTGTCGTCGCGTCCTACCGTGCGCGCCGCGCGCGTCAAAGGGGGAAGCGCCGTCGCCGAAAGCTTCTTCGCCGCACTCAAGCGCGAGCTCGGAGATGCCTTCGGCTCCTTCAGCGACCTCCAGCGGAAGGTTGCGGAATACATCGACTGGTACAACAACGAACGTTTGCACTCAAACAACGACAACCGCAGCCGCGCTACGCGCGGAGCTTGCCTACCACCGCCAACTCGCTACACAGCCCTCCCAACAAGAATGGTCCCCCCGTTGGGAGAAGACCGGAACCAAACCGAGCTCGCTCCTTTGTCTTTCGATGTCGCGTCCGGTGTACAGCGCACCAAAGACATAAGCTTCGTTGCTCCACTGGGTGCAAAGCCTGCTCGAACCGCGTCGGGCAAGTGCGTGCTTCCAGAATTCAACGGCGCTGGCTGAATCGCAGATCCCACCAAACAACACTCACTCCTGAAATTGCACGGACCCATGGCGCCAAGTTGAGAACCTTGTTGCGACTTTCTCAGAGCGTATGTATCGTCATATGCCGATGAATGCTCGGCAAGATAATCCTGAACCCTGCTGCTCAGATGCGGCTGCTGGATTGGACTTGCGCCCCGTTGAGGGAGAACGAGCCAACACGGAGCTCGCGGCATTCGCCAAGGCGGTCGCCCACCCCGTGCGCGTTCGGATATTGAGAATGCTTGCGCACGTGCAAGGCTGTTATTGCGGGAATATCGCGAGCGAATTTTCTCTCTCTCAGTCGACGGTGTCGCAGCATCTCAAGGTACTGAAGGATTCCGGCCTGATTCACGGGGAGATCGACGGAGTGCGCGTTTGTTACTGTGTAGAGCCCGCTGCAATGCGTCGGTTTAAGGCCTTGGCAGGGTCTCTGTAATATCTCTTTGTTATCGTCAAGTTGCGATTGAAATAAAGGATCTATGACTGCTCTCCTACGCAAATTGTCATTCCTCGATCGCTACCTCACCGCATGGATCTTTGTCGCGATGGGGTTTGGTATCGCCCTTGGCGTTGCGGCACCGAGCGTGCCCGCTGCCCTGAATCGTATGAGTGCAGGCAGCACCTCCATTCCCATCGCTATCGGGCTCATGGTCATGATGTTTCCGCCGCTGGCGAAGGTTCGCTACGAGGAGCTCGGGCAAGTGTTCCGTAACCCGCAGGTGTTCGGACTCTCTGTCTTGTTCAATTGGGTGCTCGCGCCTGCGCTGATGTTCGCGCTCGCCACGCTCACGCTACGCGACAAGCCTGAGTACATGACTGGTCTTATCTTGGTGGGCATCTCTCCGTGCATCGCGATGGTGCTGGTTTGGAACGAGCTGGCAGATGGCGATCCCGAGTACTGCGCTGGATTGGTCGCGTTCAACTCGCTCTTCCAGGTGCTGTTTTTTCCGGTTTATGCCCATATCTTTGTGACGCTTCTCCCCGGCTGGGTGGGGCTTCGAGGCGTCGTGCTTCAACTCTCGGTGGCAGATGTTGCGCGTAGTGTGGGGCTCTATTTGGGGGTGCCTTTCGCGGCGGGAATACTGTCGCGATGGCTGCTTGTAAGGAGCAAAGGGCGCGCGTGGTTCGAGTCCGTGTTTGTACCGGCCGTGAGCCCGCTGACTCTGGTGGCTTTGCTCTTCACGATTGTGGTGATGTTCTCGCTCAAGGGCGAGATGCTGCTCAGGCTGCCACTCGACGCATGCCGCATTGCCGCGCCATTGCTCGCGTATTTTTTGGTGATGTTTGCACTTACTTTTTTCGCGGCCAAACAAGTCGGTGCAAACTACCGGCAATCGGCGACGCTCTCGTTTACCGCAGCTTCCAACAACTTCGAGCTCGCCATTGCCGTCGCCATCGCGAGCTTCGGTATCCACAGTGGTGTGGCTTTTGCCGCTGTCATCGGTCCGCTCGTCGAGGTGCCTGTACTTCTCGCTTTGGTGCATGCCTCGCTCTGGGTGCGCGCGCGTTACTTTTCGCCTCCATTTTCGAAGGAGTATCCCTGATGCCTGAGGGGTCACTGCTCTTTCTCTGTGTCGCCAACTCGGCCCGACGTCAGATGGCCGAACTGCTGCAAAGCGCACCCATTGGCCCATACCCGATCCCGCCAGCACGGATGAGGCGCTCCGCCCGGACGACATGCTGGCGCGCTTTCGCACCGCGCGCGACGAGTTGAAGCGGCGAATCACTCAGCTAAGAGACACAAACCCATAGCGTGCGGTCCCTCCCACGCATCCGAAGGTGAGCATGAATCAAGTCCTCCCATCCCCATTGCATCGAAGCCTCCGAAGCACCTCCACCCCCTGGACACACCCGCCTCGCGTGTTGTTCTTGTACGGCTCGTTGCGCACGCGCTCCTACAGCCGATTGCTCGCCGAAGAGGCCGCGCGCGTGATGCGTGCACTGGGTGCAGAAGTGAAGTTCTATGATCCTCGCGAGTTGCCCATCTACGGCAGCGTGGAAGACACCCACCCAAAAGTGCAGGAGCTGCGTGATCTCTCGCTTTGGTCGGAGGCTCAAGTGTGGTCGTCACCGGAGCAGCACGGCGCCATCACGGCCGTGATGAAGAATCAGCTCGATTGGATACCGCTCGCCATTGGTGCCGTGCGTCCTACCCAAGGAAAAACACTGGCCATCATGCAGGTTTGTGGCGGCTCGCAGTCGTTCAATGCGGTGAACACGCTGCGGCTCCTGGGCCGATGGATGCGTATGGTGACCATTCCAAATCAAAGCTCAGTTGCGAAAGCATATGAGGAATTTCACGACGACGGCACCATGAAGGACTCGCCCTACAGAGACCGCGTCGTCGACGTGATGGAGGAGCTTTACAAGTTCACCTCGCTGCTGCGGCAAGAGAGCGATTGGCTCACCGACCGCTACAGCGAACGACGCGAAAGGGATGCGAAAGAGGCGCGAAACGCAGCGAACCCCAAACATCGGATTGGCGGAACAGGACTTTAGTGTAGGGCCGCACAAGCCCGGCCTGGCTTGCCTCTCGATCAACCGGCGGGGCGTAGCCGGTACACGAGCGCCACAACTGTCACGAGCCAGCCGCCTACCACAAGAACCATAGGCACGTCGGTGAGCATGGCTTGCGTCGGCGATTCGGCCTCGGGGCGCGCGCGTCCGGAGACCAACATCAGAAAGCGACCCATGCCTAGAGCGGTGAAGGGAACCGTAATCCAAAGCGCATCCGAATGGAAAAACGCTCGGGTTGTTGGGTCTAACGTGTACAGCGTGTAGACTGCAACCGTTGCGATGCCCGAGACCGCCATCGCGATGTCTAACTTGGCGACGGAGTATCCGGACAGGGCGGAGCGCTGCTTGGCGGCGTCCTCCTGACCGATTTCGTGGCGGCGCTTTCCAAAACCCAAAAAGAGCGCGAGTAGCGCAATGCAAGCAAGCATGTACGTGCTCACGGCCGTGTGCGTGGCGTAGCCGCCCGCCAGCACGCGGAGCACGAAGCCCGCGGCGATGAGGCTCACATCCACGAACGCGACCTTCTTGAGCCTGAAGGTGTACGCAAGATTCTGTGTAAAATACACCAGTGCCACCGCGAAGCACATCGGTGAGAGCAAAAAGGCTCCCGCGAGGCTTAGAGGCACAAGACAAGCGGCTGCAAGCTTGGCCAATGATTCCGGGACTTCTCCGCGAGGAATCGGGCGGTGGCGCTTGACGGGATGAGCGCGATCGCCCTCCACGTCGGCAAGATCGTTAATGAGATAGACCGCGCCCGCGAGCAAGCAGAACACGCCCACGGCGGCCAAGGCACGCAGTGAAATGGTCAGATTGAGGGCGGGCTCGCCGTTTGGTCCGGCGAAGAACAAATCCTTGTGAAAAAACATAGGCGCTGCCACCAGCATGTTTTTTACCCACTGGTGTGGGCGCATGGATTTGAGGAGTCCGCGAATCACAGAGCGAGCTGTATCTGAGCTTGTGCAAGGGCTCAAGCTCGCCGTGGCCCAAGTGCTTGATGAAGCCGCGTGGAAGCTTGCTTGAAGCTCGAACTTTGGGGTCGCGACATGATGCGTGGACGAGCGAGCCTTCGCGACTGGCCCGCGATTCTAAGTTGGCCCATCGACGATCCGTCGCGCAAACTCTCACTATGAAAAAGTTGTATCATCAAACGCTCATTGCGCGCGTGGTCGTCCCACTCTTGTTGGTGGCCGCAGCGTGTTCCGTGCCTGAGGTTTCGCCTCATCCTCAGCTTCGGACCGGGTCTTCAGCGCTCACGGTCGCCGGTGTGTATCCTACCGGTGTGGACAATGCCGGTGCGCCACTGCCGGGCGGTAGCGCGGACCCGCACTACACTTTGGTCGCGAGCGACGACCCCGCTTTTGTGCCCCCCTTCGCGGCGCCCGTTATGGTCGATGGCTATCCCATTGGAGGCGGGGTGTGGGTCGACAACTCTGCTTCATCGAAGTGGATCAGTGTGCAGAGTGGCAACAGTGGCACTGGCGGCAGCGGCGACTTTACGTTTCGCACGGTGGTGAACCTTCTCGAGGTCGACCCCGCAACGGCCAAGCTAGATCTGTTGTGGTCAGCAGACAACAGCGTCGTCCTGAAGGTCAATAGCACGACGATCGCCGCCACGAGCCCGAGCTATACGAGTTACCTTACCCTGAGCGCCACAACCGGATTTGTCGCCGGCAGCAACAACCTCGACTTTGTGGTCAACAATGGCGGTGGCCCTTTGGGGCTCCGTGTTGACGCCGTTTCCCTCACGGCCAACTGCACGGCGGATGCTCAGTGCAGCAACACGTCACGATGGTGCGATGGCACCTTCAACGGCACCCCTGTGTGTGAAAACAAGCTTGGCAATGGCGTGGCCATCGAAGGCGGCACATGTACCGCTGCGTTGTCGGCGCGTTCTTGCGTGTCGGGCGCTTGCTCTGTCACAGACAACCTTTGCGGTTTGACCAACGGCGAGGCCGCGGCAAATACGGCGCAGTGCCGCAGCGGCGCGCGTCACACGGATGGCTCTTGCGGTTTGCCGAATGGTGAGGCTTCCGCCAATGCAGGTGAGTGCCGCAGCGGCGTGCGTCACACGGATGGTCTTTGCGGCCTGCCAAACGGCGTAGCTTCGGCGAGCGCAACCGAGTGCCGCAGCGGCGTGCGTCACACGGACGGTCTTTGCGGCCTGCCGAACGGCGTAGCTTCGGCGAGCGCAACCGAGTGCCGCGGCAGCCTACGGGGCAGCAACGGTCAGTGCGGTCTCGTCAATGGCCAAGCGGCCTGTACCGCGGGCACCGCCGCTGCTGCGTGCCAGAGCGCGGTATGCGACGTGGATGGCTCCTGCGGTCTGAGCAACGGAGCGGGGACTTGCACCTCCACCAATGCGGCCACGGTGTGCAGAAGCGGATTGTGCAGCGCTGCAGGCACGTGCCTGGCGGCGGGTGCATGCGCGAGCGACAACGATTGCAGCGGAGGCTGGTGCAAACTCTCCACTGCAACATGCAATCCTAAACTCCCGAACGAACGACCACTGCCAACCGACCCGGCGCACACTTCGCCAGTGCTCGATGGCAAGTGCTCGATCGCAGCCGCTACGTTGATCTGTGTTTCAGGCGTGTGCGACACAAGTGACAATGCGTGCGGATTCGCTGATGGAACGGGCCCATGCACGCAAGGCAATGCGGCGACGGTTTGTCGCTCGGGCTCTTGCAAAAGCTCCGGGGTTTGCGGCACAAACCCCGTGGTTACACCAGACGCAGGTGCTCCTGATTCGGGGATTCCGATATCAGATTCGGGCGTTCCCGCGGTTGACTCGGGTGCTTCTGTCGTAGACGCCGGGCGACCGGTGACAAGCGACGCTTCGACTTCTGTGGCAGATGCTGCGGCGCCCGCGCGCGCGGATGCATCGGTACCTGCCTCCACGGATTCGGGCGTGGTGATTGTGGCCACTTCGGAAGATGGCAGCGTCCAAGGCGGTGGCGTGGCATGTTCGGCCAGTGACCAGTCCAGTCCAGTAAGCGCGATGGGAATCGTGGCAGCGTTTGGCTTGATGGCGGTCACGCTGCGCAAGCGTGCACCACGCGCAGCCTGATCGTCGATCAGGTTCTCCAGCGACGCCGCATGGGTGCACGATGCACCCATGCGGCGTCT
>JAYWGD010000138.1:0-7554 GCA_043778435.1 Myxococcales bacterium
CCAGCCCCTTTCATCTCCACTTCGTAGCCACCCAGCAAGACCTCGGGCGCGGAAGATGACTCGTAAAAGTATGCGGCATAAGGCGTGCCCGCGGCCAACACCGACAAGGTGCGTCTCGCATCCCTTGGCCTAGAAATCAGAGCCGGGTCGACGCCCGCCGCATCGCCAGGGCCAACAGCCATCAACTCGTTCATGCGCAGGTGATCGCCCGACCACAAGGCAATGACCTGGGTTTTGCCGTCGCTGGCCTTTTTGGCGTAAACGTAACGCATCTTGCCCAGCGCGCCGAAGTCGCTCGTTTTGGTGAACTGCTCCATCGCCTCATTCACGGTCTCGGCGCTGCCTTTGCCCTTCTGAAAGCACATCACGACACCGTCTTGGCTCCCGCCACTGCGAAACGCATTGCCCCGCAACGGTAACATGCCCTTGAAATCGACCACCTTGCCGTCGCTGTTTTTCCACTTGTCGGATTTGAACTCGGCGTCGGCCTCGCAAGCGCCCTGAAATCCATCCAGCACTTGCGTCACGCTCTCGGGGACCGAGGAGATGGTCACGTTCAGCTCCTGGCCATTGATGCGAAGAGACGTGGTGTCCTGCGCATTCTTGGACACCGCATCAATCTCGCGACCAATCTGAAGTGCGGCCTCGCCGACTTGCGCTTTGGCGGCTCGAGTCGCAGCGAGTGCCCCTGCAATGGCCAGCACGGTGCCGAAACCCAACAGGCGGGCTCCGCCAGCAATCCTGCGGCCCATGGGCGAGTTGAGGCTTCCCCTGTTTTTTGCGGCCCAAAGTAGTGCAATCATGGCTTGTCTCCTGATATGAACGGGCTCAAGGCGGCCCCATAATTTGGTTGAGTAACGAGCCCACACTCGCTCCCATCACAGCCAATCCACTGGAGGTTTGAGGCTTGGGATTGCACAAGGCGTAGGAGGTCGATTTAAAGGTTTTGTCGGTCAGGAAGCCGCCAGACGCTGCCGAACGACCAATGGGCATCGTGGCCTTCTTTTCGACCGTCACCATGGCTACATTGTAGACTTTCGCCTCTTGGCTGCAGCCTGCGACCTCCGGGGTGGTGGCCGCCGAGATTGCTTTCGTTGCGTCCTGGCCGGTTGTGATCGTGGAGGTCCACTTTGTGATTGGATCCACCACGTTTCGGTCCGGTGCCTCGGCAGGCGCCTCACAACCGCTTGCGGCGAAAAGCATGGTTTTGGCGCGCGCCGAGACCACCGAATCAATCTTGGCTGTGTAGAGCACGGCAAACCACACCGAAATCAGCATCACAATCACGAGGAGAGGCACCGCAATCACGGCTTCGACCATGACCGCGCCGCGGCTGCGTGTGCGCAACCTGTGAGCGACTTGGCGAGTTGAAAGGAGGCGTAGTGACATGGGGTGGTGGCTCCTACGAAGAGGCTTCATTGATAGCGTACGTCATATTTGGCGCCTTGCCTGGGGTAGGACGCAGAAGCTTTGAGAAGGACGTTGCGTGTGGGGCTGCCGAGACGAAGAGCCGTGCAAAAGCTGAGTGAGGACACACATTTGTAGCTTGCACTTATTTGGGTACTCACGATGCCGCTGGTATCTTTTGGATCTGGGGGCTCTTCGCAGGTGACATCGCTGACGTTAAGCCTACCGCTGGTGCGCCAAGGGGTGATCGATTCACGTGCGGCCTTCTTGTAGTCGTTGGGCCTGCCTAAGAAACCCGGGTTGAGTGTGGCGCGGGTGACGGCGCACGAGCGTGCCGCAACCACGGCCGCATGTTTGAGCACCATTTTGCATTGCGCATACCTGGAGAATTCCAAGGTGTTGACCAAGATAATGACCAGCGGCATGATTACCAGAAGCACCTCTACGATGGCGGCGCCGCGGCGCGAGGCGCGTAGGCTTGGAGCTCGCGCTCGCATGGTTCTTGTTGGGCGCATGTTATGGACCTCCGAGATAGAGTGTGCCCTCTGAAGGGCAACGACGCACCTTCCCAGACATGAATTCGTAGCGATGTGTGGGTGCAAAGCGCAGAGCATAGGAGTGTTTCGCACCACGGGCTGCCCATGTTGCGTGGATTCGTGAGTGCCCCCCACTTTGGCGGTGCGGCCGGGCGCGCGTGCGCGATAGTCTGGTTCTCATGCGTATACCCCGTCTTGTTGCCGCTCTTCTTTTGACCTTGTCTGCGTTGCCCATTGTGGGCTGCGGCGGCTCCTCGCTGGTGGGCTCCAAGCTGCCACTGCAGCGCGTGGTCGTGTACCGCAACGGCATCGCCTACTTCGAGCGCGGCGGCAAAGTGAGCGAGAGCCAGGTTGTGTTCAAGATGCAGGGCCAAACCGTGAACGATTTTTTGGCCACGCTCGCCGTCATGGAGCGCGGCGGCAGCAGTGTGCGTGCCGCAGCCTTCCCTCTCACCGACGACAGCTCGCCGGTACAATGCGATCCGGATCCGGCCGCGACCGCACGCAACGCTGAAACCGTGCAGGCCAATCCGCTGCGCGCTTGCACCAAGGACGAGCTGCACGACATGCGCAAAGTGGTGCTGAGCCTGGATGGCGAAGACCACGATCTGCAGGTGGGTTACGTGGCGGCATCGCCCGTGTGGCGGCCTTCGTATCGCTTGGTGATGGGCGATAAAGAAGGCGCGCTTCAGGCCTGGGGCATCGTGCAAAACATGTCGGGCGAAGACTGGAAGGACGTGCACTTGTCGCTTGTGGCGGGCGCGCCTCTCGCCTTCAACGCCGAGCTTTCGCGTGCCACGATTCCTGTGCGCCCCACCATCACCGACAACGGCGAAGTCATTGGGAGTGTCCCCACGGCCGAGACCTCGCTGGCGCAGCGTTCGATGGCCGCGCTTCCGGTCGCCCCGGCAGTCGCTGCGTCGCCGACGGATGAGGCACAACGGGCAGACCTTTCCGACGATGCTATAAGCGCAGAGGCAGCGGGCTTGCGGGGCGCGGCAGCGCTGGGTTCAGGGGCCATTGCGCGTTCAAGGAAGTCCGGCGCCACAAAGGGATCGGCCAAAGTGGCCGCACCACGCGCGGGGGCGACGGGAAATATGTTTGGTGACACCGTACACACGCCGCCGATGCCGCCCTCCATGGCACCCTCCGCTCCGCGCAGCATGAGCTCGTTGGCGGCGGTGACCTCAGACCAAGCGAGCACACGTTACGACTTGCCCAATACGGTAAGCATACCCGATCGCAGCGCGACGATGGTGATGCTCACGTCCAAAAATGTGGGCGGTGAGATCGCCTATCTGTTCGCGCCCGATGGCGGTGTGCCCGACTCGGCAAGCCATCCGTTTCGGGTTGCGCGCTTTAAGAACGAGACCGGCGGCGCATTGGAGCGCGGGCCCATCGCGGTGTTCGACAAGGGCGCATTTGTGGGCCAAGGCTTGATCGATCCTCTGCCCACCGGGGCCACCACCACGGTGCCTTTTGCCTTGGATCGTAGCGTGGGCGTGCGCCAGAGCCGCAGCTACGACCAGCGCGACGAACGCGTGGCCAAGATTGAAAACGGCCAGCTTGTGCTGCGTCACGACGCCACCAGCCTCACCACCTACAATCTCGAAAACGGCGGCGACAAACGCGCCAAATTGATTCTCAAGCATTCGCGCCAAGCGGGCGCACGATTGCATAATGCACCGACTGACACCGAAGACAATGTGGCCGCTGCGAGCGCGCTTGTACCGGTGTGGCTTGAGCCCAACGCCAAGCGCGACTTTGTGGTCGAGGAGCGCTCCACGCAAGAGCGCGGCGCAAACTGGAATGAGACTTCGGCCGAAGCCGCCATCAAAAAGCTGCTCGAGAGCAACGAGCTCGATGCAACCACCAAGCAGAAGCTTGAGAGCGCTTGGAGCGTGCGGGCCACCTCCAAGGCGCTGCAAGACAAAGCCAATCAGCTCAGTGTGGACGAGCAAGGCCTGCAGCGACAAGCGCAAGAGACGCGCTCCAATTTGCAGTCCATCGAGAAGAACCCCGTGGCCGGGAAATTGCGTGCAGAGCTCACCAAACGTCTTAGCGAGACCTCGGCCAAGCTGGACCGCGTGCAAAAGGATCTGGTCGAGACGCGCGCCAAGCTGACCGAAAACGACATCCGATTCCGCGACGCGCTACGCGACGTAAAGTTCTACGCCAAAGAAGGCAGCAACAAGTAAGAGCGCAGGCCCGGCGCTCATGCTAAGCGCCGGGCCGTGATTTCGTTCCAAGGCGTAAGCAAACAGTATGGTGGTCAGGTTCTCTTTTTGGAGGCCGACTTTCAGTTGAACCCCGGTGAGAAAGTGGGGCTCGTCGGCGCCAATGGTGCGGGCAAATCCACCATTTTTAGGTTAATCACCGGCGAAGAGGCACCCGACGACGGCATGGTCGACAAGCCCAAGCGCGTGACCATCGGCTACTTTAAGCAAACGGTGGGCGACATGGGCGGCCGCAGCGTGATGGCCGAAACCATGAGCGGCGCCGGCGAAGTGGGCGCGCTTGGCGTGGAGCTCGCGGAGCTGGAGCCGCGTTTGGGCGATGTGGATGCGCCCGACTTTGACAAGGTGATTGAGCGCTACAGCGACGTTCAGATGCGCTTCTCGGAACTGGGCGGCTACGACTTGGAGCCGCGCGCGCACGCTATTTTGGCGGGCTTGGGCTTCCCTGTCGAGCAGATCGAAGGCGATGTAGGCCGGCTCTCCGGCGGTTGGAAGATGCGCGTGGCGCTCGCGCAAATCTTGCTAGGCAAGCCCGAGGTGCTGCTGCTCGACGAGCCCACCAACTACTTGGACATTGAATCGATCTTGTGGCTCGAGGATTTTCTGAAAGCCTATCAAGGCGCGCTCATCATGACTTGCCACGACAAGGACGTCATGAATCGCGTCGTGAAAAAGATCCTCGAGATCGATGGCGGCGAACTGCGCAGCTTTACCGGCGACTACGACTTTTATGAGCGCATGCGCGCCGAAGAAGCGCAGCGTCGTGAGGCCCAATACGAGCGCCAACAAGCCATGCTCGCCAAAGAGCAATTGTTCATCGATCGCTTCAAGGCGCAGGCCGCCAAGGCCTCACAGGTGCAGTCGCGTATCAAGAAGCTCGACAAGATTGAGAAGTTCGAAGCGCCCAAACGCATCATCGAAAAGACCTTTGACTTTCGCACCCCACCCCGCAGCGGCGACGATGTGATCCGATGCGAATCCCTGGTAAAAACCTACGGACCACGCGTGGTGCACGACAACATGAACTTGCTCGTGAGGCGCGGAGAGCGCTGGGCCATCATGGGCGAAAACGGCGCTGGCAAGACCACGTTGCTCAAGATGATGGCGGGCGAAACGCAGCCCGATGGCGGCCAAGTTGTGGTGGGTGCATCTTGCACCATTGGCTACTTTGCCCAGCACCAGATGGAGCAGCTCACGGGCCAGGCCACCATTCTTGAGGAGCTCCAAGCGCATGCGCCGCTGGCAAACATCGGCACACTGCGCACACTGGCAGGTGCCTTCGGCTTTCATGGCGACGATCACGACAAAAAAATCTACGTGCTCTCCGGCGGCGAGAAATCACGCCTCGCGCTCGCCAAGATTTTGTACGATGCGCCCAACGTGTTGCTCTTCGACGAGCCGACCAATCACTTGGACTTGGTCACCAAGCGCGCCGTGCTCAAGGCCCTCGTCAACTACGAGGGCACGATTGTGTTCGTTAGCCACGACCGCTCGTTCTTGCGCGCCATCGCCACCAAAGTGCTCGAGCTACGCGTGGGCAAAGAGCCCGTGCTCTACGGCGGCACCTATGACGAGTATGTACAACAGACGGGGCGTGAGGCCCCCGGAATGCGCCAGCTCTCCGCCTAAAGCCGGGGAAGGTGTCAGCCGCCTTTGCCGGTTCTTTTTTCGACCATCTGTTTGGCCATTTGGCGGATGGCACCCGAGGCGTCGCGGCTTCCGGCGATGAGCTTGAGCTCGTTGTCGCGCAAATGGGTGAGGAACTTGGTGGCGGTCTGAATGGGCGTGCGCGGGTTGGCCACTAAGTTGAGTTTGACTTGGTGGCTGCGCGTCCACTCGGGATCTTTGCCCAAGAGCGCAAGCACGTCCTGGCTTGAGTTGCGGTTGGCGGTGATCTGAACCACCTCGTTTTCTGTGAGGAATTCGCTCTTTACACCGGCCTCGCGCACCATCGGGTTGCCGTCCCGCACGGCCAACATGCGGTCGGAGCCTTTGCCCACAAGTGCGCGTCGAACCTTGGCCGAGACCTTAAGATCCTCGAACCGTACGGCATGCTTTTTTACCTCGGACTTAGGAACTTCCGCCCCGGTCTCGAGGTCTAGCTCGTGCGTGTCGCTGCCTTTCGGGATGTCGATGGCTTCGGCCGCGCAGGCGTTGAACTGCACGTCGTCGAAGTCGGGCTCGTCGCTGGCCTCGGCGATGAGCTCGCCCGCGATGGCTTTGGCCGCGAGCTCAAACGCTTTGAGCCCAACGACCTCCACCTTGTTGCGCACCGCGAGCTCGATGAGGCGATCGCTCGTGGACATGCGCGTATTTGAGTTCTTGTAGAGTGCAGCAATCGCCTCCGGGCACTGCAAGAGCTTGGCCTCGTTGGTGGCCACGCGCTCGGCCACAAGCTCGGTGGCCATGCCTGCCAAGCGCACAAAGTCCGCATCGCGTGCATGAGGCTGACGCAGCCAGATATCGGCAAACTCCAAGTCTTGAGAGGCAAGCTCCAACAGGGCGCCAAGCACGTCGGCGTGCAGCTCAACCCGCGCAAGCCCCGCGCGCAGCGGCGCCGGAACATTGCGCAGCGTCGCGCGCGCGAGCTCGGCAAGGGCTTCGTCTTCGCCTTGGCTGAGCAGCCACACGCCGCCAAGCAGCGCGTCGGCCGGCATACCGGGCATCGCGCCCTTGGCCAGGAGCTCACGCAGCGCGCGCGGCGCATCCTCGCCCAGGGCTTTGCGTACAGGAGGCGGGAGCAAACTACGGCGCAGCGACGACATGCCGCTTAGTGTACGAGGCCAAGCGTCCGGAGGCGAACCTTCGGCCGAGGTGTGGGCTACGGACTAAAGTGCAGCATGGTGCCGTTCGCGCCGGCAGCCCAAACGTCGGCGGCGGAACTGCCCCAGACGGTGAGCAGGTCGGCGGTGGTTCCGGATGGGATGGCGCTCCAAGCCGTGCCATCCCAGTGCAGCATGGTGCCGCCGGTGCCCACAACCCAAGCGTTAGAAGGAGAGGCACTCCAAACGCTACTGAGCACTTGCCCCGTGCCCGAGCGCGACGTGCTCCAAGCAGTGCCGCTCCAACGAAGAATCGTTCCAGAGTCGCCCACGGCCCAAACGTCGGAGGCGGAACTCCCGCCCACGTCGTTGAGTTGCTCGCGACTAGTCGATGGCGACGCACTCCATATCGTGCCGTTCCAACGCAAAATCGTTCCAGACGTACCCACGGCCCAAGCGTTAGACGCTGAATTCGCCCAAACGCCAGTAAGCTCGCCTGCTTTGTCTACAGGAAAGACCTTGGTCCAAGCGCTGCCATCCCAATGCATGATGTAACCGCCGACGATTGAGGACGCTCCTACGGTGAACCAAATATCAGACGCTGAACTCCCC
>JAYWGD010000139.1:0-2622 GCA_043778435.1 Myxococcales bacterium
GTTGCGAAGCTGTGAGCGTATGGCTTTTTCGAGACAGCAAACGTTCGCCGGCCGTGTGCAGATCCACCGCTTTTTCGTATTCGGCACGATGACCATCGGGCACCCCGGCAGGGACGGCCGTGAACGCATGTCGCGCGAGCGGCAGCTTGTGCTTCACGCTGCCAATCGCGCTGCTCACGCCCGCGAAAATGAGAATGGCAATGGGCACCGCCTGCTCACTGAGCACGGTGCTGATACTGGCAAACGGAGGCACCCCACGCGCACCCAACACTCCGACCAACCAGATGATCAGCGCCGTGCCCAACAAGGGCGCCAGCACCGACCACAGGGCGTGAAATACCACACGAAGCAGCTTCGATGACGGCGATGATGAAATGGGCGTGGAAGAAGGATGGGAGCTCATGTCAGCGTTCGAGAAGTTCCACCGCGTAAGACACCGTGGCCACTGGGTCGTGCAGGGTGGCCACCGGTGGCGCGACCATGCCGGCCGAGGTGTTGTCCAATATCACGTAGTAACTACCCTTGGCCAAACGGACACGCGTTTCCATCAGAGCCCCCGGCGCAAGGGTGATGGCGCGAAGTGGCACGCCAAGCAAGGCCTGCGCTTGCGGCGATCGCATATACGTAGCCAGCGCTTGCGCACCCATCGCTTCGGGCACCAAAAACGCCTCCACGGTCACACCACCATCCACCCTCGTGCGCAAACGCACGTCGGCCGTATTGGCCAGATCGATGGGCCCAATGAAGTCACGCTGCTCGCCATGCACATCTACCCGTGCAGATTCGTAGCGCACCCAATCGCCGGAGACCTCGAACTCTTCTTTGCTCGGCGAGGAAGAGACACCGAAACGCACTTGCTCGCCGCCATTGGCATCTCTTACCACTGTAAAGCCCTCGCCGATCTTTGACGAGACGACCTGATTTCCGAACGATTCTACCAGCGAATTTCCAAACACATTGTTCACAACGCTGGACTGCACGCCCCGCACACGAAAGTTTGCATACGCCACCTTGGCCGGCCTGAAGAGACCAAAAATGCCGCAGCCCTGCGCGTTTGAGACTGCCTTAAAATCTTGATCGTAAGACACCGAGTTCTGGCTTTCGAAGACGAGCTTTTGGGTGACGGGTGAATAGGCATACCCCTCCCCCGCAAAAGCGACATCCAAGGTGCCATCGGAAAGCGTACGTTGCGTGCAAGAACGCGTGAAAAAGCGGCCGCTGGCAGGTGCGTCACTTGTCACTTTGAGGGGCGCACTGCGGCGAAGCATCTTCTTGCAGAATGCATTCAATCCTGTACTCATCATGCCGCGCCTCATGCTGCGCTGCTCGGGGGCGTTGACAGTGCCCTCAAACGTGCACACAGACCCCGCACCGCAGCCCGCTACCCCGCCCGAGATCAGGAGCGCGCTCAATCCTCGCATGACACATCGCGTTCGCATTTGTCTAGAGACTACTCCCATGCACACACGTTTGGGTACTATCTCCGACCATGACAGTCTCGACGAATGAGCGACGCGTCGCGGTGTTGGGTTCAGGCGCTTGGGGCACCGCGCTCGCGCAATCTCTTGCAAGCACAGGCGTAAGCGTCAATCTGTGGTCTCGTTCGGAGGCGCACACGCAAGCCCTGCACGCAGAACGCATGAACGCTCGCTATTTGCCTGGTGTTTCGTTGCACGCGGGCATCACCCCTACGCACGATTTGGCAGAGAGCATGCAAGGAGTGGAAGCCGTCGTACTGGTTGCGCCTAGCCATGGCACCCGCGCCATGCTGCTGCAACTAGCCCCAGTACTCCCTGCGCACGTGCCGCTGGTGAGCGCCACCAAGGGCATCGAGAACGACAGCTTGATGTTCATCGACGAGCTGGTGCGCGACGTGCTTGGCGACGAAGTGCGCGCGCGTTTTGCGGTGCTCAGCGGACCCAGTTTTGCGGCCGAACTGGCGCGCGAGCTCCCGACCGCAGTTGCCATTGCCTCCGAAAACCCCGAACTGTGCACGCGTATTCAGAAGCTGTTTCGAGCACCTCATTTGCGCACGTACGCCAGCGACGATGTGGCCGGTGTGGAGTGCGGCGCGGCGCTCAAGAACGTCATCGCCATCGCTGCGGGCGCAGCGGATGGCGCGGGCTTTGGTCACAACACGCGCGCGGCGCTGATCACGCGCGGTCTCAACGAGATCGCGCGCATGGCGGTGGCGCGAGGCGGCAAGCGCATCACCCTCGCCGGGCTCGCAGGCATGGGCGACTTGATACTCACATGCACGGGCGACTTGTCGCGCAATCGCACGGTGGGCTTTGAGCTCGGAAAAGGCCGAAAATTACACGACATTTTGGCTTCCTTGGGCCACGTCGCCGAGGGCGTCAAGACCACCAAGAGCGCTTACGACTTGGCGCTTAAGCTCAACGTCGACATGCCCATCACCACAGAAACGTATCGCGTGCTCTACGAAGACAAGCCCGTGCAAGAGGCCGTGCGGCATCTCATGGCGCGCGAGCTCGGCCGCGAGTTTTAATCCAGCAAACGACACAAAACAGAAAGGCCCCTCGCTCTTTCGAGCGCGGGGCCTTTCTGCGAGCCGAATCGCTCAGCTCATGCGGCGTTCTTGTGCTTGCCTGTGCGGCGCGT
>JAYWGD010000140.1:0-2617 GCA_043778435.1 Myxococcales bacterium
ACGCTCGACAAGTTTATGGGCGATGGCATTCTATCACTGTTTGGGGCTCCAGAATCCAAGGATGACGATGTGCTCCGATGCGTGCGATGCGCCATCGAACAGGTATGCGTTCTTCGTGCGCTCAACGCCGCGCGGCATGTGCGCGACCTGCCTCCGCTCGAGGCCGGCTTTGGCATCGACACCGGCCCGGTCATCGCCGGCTACGTAGGCAGCTCGCGCACGCTGAGCTATACAGTGGTGGGCGATCCGGCCAACACCAGCGCACGTCTTTGTGCTTTGGCCGGCCCTTATGAAATTCTTCTTTCCGAAGCGACCAGCGACGCCTTGGCTGGCGCCGTTCCGCTTACCGAAGTGGGACCCATGAAGGTCAAGGGCAAAGACAAACCCGTGCGTGTCTTCCGAGTGAACATGGTGGAGGAGCAAACTCATGGCGGGATTTGAATGGCCCTTCGAGGCCGAGGTGTTGCCGCTGCTGCGACGCGTGCGTGAGCTACAAGAATTGGACGGCGGCAGCGGCACTCACGCGCGCGCGATCGCCGAGCTCGAGGCGCACGCGCATGCGCTTGCACGTGACATCTACGCGCAGCTAAGTCCGTGGGATCGTGTACGCTTGTCGCGTCACCCGGACCGGCCTTACACCTTGGATATTCTCTCGCGAATCGCCACCGACATCCTCGAGCTCAGTGGCGACCGACGCTACGCCGAGGACGCCGCGATCGTAGGTGCACTCGCGCGCATTGGCGGGCGTTCATGTGTGGTCATCGGTCATCAAAAAGGCCGCACAGCCAAAGAAAATATCCGTCGCAACTTTGGAATGCCCCACCCCGAGGGCTATCGAAAAGCAGAGCGACTTTACAAGCTGGCCGAGCGCTTTAGGCTTCCCGTGGTCACGCTCATCGATACCCAAGGCGCCTACCCTGGCATCGGCGCGGAAGAGCGCGGTCAAAGCCAGGCCATCGGAAGCTGCTTGGCCACCTTGTTTTCACTTCAAGTTCCGGTAGTAAGTGTCGTGATCGGCGAAGGCGGATCGGGCGGCGCATTGGCGCTGGGTGTCGCCAACCACGTGGCCATGTTGGAGTTCTCCATCTACAGCGTCATCACGCCCGAGGGCTGCGCCTCCATTCTTTGGAAGGACGGCGCCAAGGCGCCCATTGCCGCCGAGAGACTCAAGATCACTGCGCGCGAGGTGCATGCGCTAGGCGTGGTCGACACGTTGATAGTGGAGCCCGCAGGAGGCGCACACACCGATTTCGATGGCACCGCGCAAGCGATTGGCACCTACCTAGAATCCGCTTTGTCGGAACTCAGCGCCTTGAGCGGACCCGAGCTCGCAGCCCATCGATACAAGCGTTTTCGCAGTATGGGCGCATTCGTCGACGCATCCATCGTTGCGACACTCTGAATTCGCAATGGCGTCCCGTGGGTGCGTGATAGGTATTTTCGTACTTACATGGCAACGTATCATACGAGTCGAGACTTCGAAGCTGAACTACGAGAGATCCGCGCCCAAGCCGTCGCGATGGGCGCGCGATGCGAGCGAAGCCTGAGTCTGAGCGTGGATGCGTTTCTCACCGGTGACGTGACGCTATGCGAAGAGGTGCGAGCACTGGATGCACAGATCAATCGCGATGAAATGGACATCGATGCGCTCGTTCTCCGAGTGCTCGCACTACGTCAACCAGTGGCCTACGACCTGCGGCTGCTCACGAGTGCCCTGAAACTGGTAACCGATCTTGAACGCATCGGGGACGAAGCGCTCAACATCGCTGAACGCGCCGCCGACTCGGCCAAAGGTGCCATTCCTCCGGAGCATGCTCAAACGGTGAGGGAAATGGCTGATCTTGCTCAAGGAATGGTGTGCGCCGCGTTAGAGGCCTTCGTCGATGACGATCGTGCGAAAGCCGAAGAGGTTTTGCGGTCCGACGATGCGGTGGATGAACTTTATGGCAACACCATCGCCGCGATGATCGCATTGATGGAGAGCGATCCTACGGCCGTGCGATCGGGTCTGGGGATCGTACGAGTTGCAAAGTACATCGAACGCATCGCCGACCACGCGACCAATATTGCGGAGGAAGCCCTCTTTGTGATGGCTGGCGACGACGTGCGACACGGAAATTTGTCTCAGCGCGAAGTGTGACACTTGACGCCGAGCTCTCCCTACGGTCCCATTAGGGCTGTGACGACCTGTACCTCTTGCGGCAAAGACAACGCGCACCCGCTAAAGTTCTGTGCTGACTGCGGCACGCGCTTGCCATCCCCGGCGCTTGTCCCAATTGCGGCAGCTGCGCCCGTCGTGTCGGAGTTTGGTTATGGCGTCGTCCTATCCCCCAATTGCGAAGCCTGCGGAGCGGCGAACCCGATGCGTTTTCGCTTTTGCGCTGCATGCGGCTCTCCGATTCCGGAAGCACTTATCGAAGTGGGGGGCGCGGAGCAAAGCCGAGCCGCGTCGTTGCAACACACTGCGCCGCCTGCTGCCGTTGTGCGAGAGCCTTTGCCCCTCACACGCTCACCGCTTCCACCTGCCGTCAAGGACAACGGCGCGACAGACGGACCGGTCGTTTTAGCCGCTTACGAGACGCGAATGGGCGCTCAAGGAGTCGCTCCTTCTGCCCCC
>JAYWGD010000141.1:0-7477 GCA_043778435.1 Myxococcales bacterium
ACTGGATCTTGGAACAGCACAATGCGTGAATTTGCAGTCAACCGCGAGGCCACCGTGGACGCCGCGCCTGCGGTGCAATCCGCTCCAGCAACGGGTACCCCAACACTGCGCCCCATGCCTCCTGCACATGATGTCCTGCCGACGCCAGGAAAGCCTGTCCCGCCAAGTCCATCGGAGATGCAAATGAAGCCCTCAGCTGCAGTTCAGACTCGCTAGAACACCGTTGGCTCAAGAGTCAGCGATGAAGCTTACACGCGACGAGGTTGTCGCTCTTGACCGCGCGCGCGTGTGGCATCCGTACACGCTGATGGATGCCTATCGCGCCCAAGATCCATTGGTGATCGCGGGCGCTCAAGGCATCTACTTGGAAGACCAAGATGGGCGGCAGTACCTGGATGCCAACAGCTCATGGTGGGTCGCGGCGTTGGGTCATGGGCACCCGCGTTTGTTGCGTGCACTTACCGAGCAGGCGGGTCGTATGGCTCATTGTTCGCTGGCGGGCATCGCGCACGAGCCGTCATCGGCACTGGCCGACGAGCTTTGCGCGACAACGAACTACGCCTTTGACCATGTATTTTACACTGACAATGGTTCAACGGCGCTTGAAGCCGCAATGAAGATGGCGCTGCAATTTTGGGCACAATCCGGGGCGCCAAAAAAGACCCGCTTCATTGCTTTAGATGGCGCTTTTCATGGCGACACCTTGGGTGTGGCTAGCCTTGGCGGTGTGGAAGTATTTCGCAGGCCTTTTGCAAGTGTGCTGCTCGACTGTTTTCACGCCCCCACGCCAGAGCGTGCAAGCTACACTCAATGCTTCGATGCCATTTTGGGCGAGCTCGAGCGTGACGCTGACTCCATTGCGGCCGTGGTGGTTGAGCCCATGGTTCAAGGCGCCAACGGCATGTGGATGTACCCGCCCGAACTGTTGCGCGAACTGCGTGCAGCATGCACCAAGCACGAGGTGTTGCTGATTGTGGATGAAGTGTTCGCGGGCTACGGGCGCACCGGCAAGATGTGGGCAAGCGAACATGCTGGCGTGTGGGGAGACTTGATGTGCATTGGCAAAACGTTTGCGAGCATTCTCCCACTGGGCGCCGTCCTCGCGAGCGCGCGCGTCGAACAAGCATTTCTAGGCGACGCGTCGCGCGCGTTTTACTACGGGCATACGTTTTGTGGGCATCCGCTGGCCTGTCACGTCGCGCGCGAAGTGCTCTCCGTCGTGCGCGACGAGCAGCTGGTCACTCGCGCAGCGACGATGCAGTCCGTGCTGAGTGCACGCTTTGCGCACATCGCGGATCGCGTGGGCGCAACCGCGTCACGCGCACTTGGAGCCATCGCAGCCGTCGATTTGCGTGATGCCTCGCGAGGGTATCTTGGACACGCGGGATGGAACGTCTATGCGGAAGCACGCGCACGGGGCGTCTATCTACGCCCCTTGGGCAGCACGGTGTACATCTGCCCCCCGCTCGTCATTGCGAATCATGAGCTCGAACACTTGCTCGATGTGGTCGAGGAGAGCATCGTCGCAGCCACATCAAAAACCTAGTGGCATACACGCGAGCGCGCCTGTAGGTATGGGGCACTCATGACGCTCTTCGACGACGCCTCCCCCAACGCCCAAGGTTACCGCGACATCAGCGCCGCGCTCGTGCACGCCTCGCGTGGTGTGCGATTGGTGGATGTGCGCGAGCAACACGAGTTCAATGCCGAGCTAGGCCACGCTGAGGGTGCAACCTTGGTTCCTCTGGGCACCGTACCTGGTGCAGTGGACGACTGGAATCCGAACGAAGACATCGTCCTCATCTGTCGCTCTGGCGGACGTTCCGGGCAAGCCGCCGCATGGCTGGCGAGCCAAGGCTTCAAGCGAGCGATGAACATGACAGGCGGGATGATCGCATGGAACCAAGCCGGTCTGCCCGTCGTCCGTGATTAGAGCGCTCTGGGGTTCGTGGCTAGGTATTTTTCAGGCCAATTCGTCTGGCGTAGACAAATGCCTCCACGTTGCCTTTCGGGCCGGGCAGCACACAGTCGGTCACGCCCAGAATGTCAAAGCCGCCTCGTTTGACTGCATCGACCGCACCGTCGATGGCCTGTTCACGCACGCGGGCATCTCGGATGACGCCATGGCCCTGCGCCACTGCAAAACGATTGGCCTCAAACTGCGGCTTGATGAGCGACACCAATTCTCCGCCAGGGCGCGTGCAGCGAGCAATGCTGTCTATGAGCTTGTAGAGTGCAATGAACGATGCATCGACCACGGTGAGATCGACCAAACCGCCGCAGCTTTCCGCCGTCAGCGCGCGCGCGTTGGTCCGCTCCATGTTGCGTACGCGCGGATCACGACGAAGCTTGTGCGCCAAAATGCCATAAGCCACATCGACTGCGACCACTTCACGCGCACCATGAGCCAGCAAGCAATCTGTAAACCCTCCGGTAGATGCCCCCACATCCATGCAGCGTTTGGCGGCAACCATCACACCAAACACATCCAGCGCACTGGCCAACTTTACGCCTCCACGCGACACATAGGGCAGCGCTTCTCCGCGCATTCGAAGCTCGGCCAGCGCATCAAGCGTCGCTCCTGCCGAAGCGACGCGCGCATCTCCCTGAAGCACATCGCCCGTCATGATGAGCGCCGCTGCGTGCTCACGGGACAAGGCGATCCCAAGCTCGACCATGCGATCATCGGCCCGCGTTTTCGCCACGCGGTTTATTGTCCGAGGTAGAGGCGATCCGCGAAGTTGGCGGCCAAGCGGATGCGACGGATTTTGGAAGCCGCAAGCTCGATATCGTACTCGATGCGCTTGAATTCGAAGCGTTTGGCGTCGCTGTCATACACCGTGTAGGATGCACGGTTGTCATAGTCGCGCGGTTGGCCGACAGACCCTACTGACACGATGTATTTCTTGTCTGGCGCGAGCGCGAAGTCGTTCGGAGACAGCTCTTGAACACTGGTGCGCGTCAACTCGAACACTTTGCACAAGTGAGAGTGACCGATCACCGTGAGGTGTCCCAGGTCCTCGTAAATAGGCAGACATTCACGCGCTTGGTCGGGGTGAAAGATGTACTCGAACTCTTCGATGCGCACAGGAGACCCGTGGCACAAGAGTACCCCTTGCTCGGACAACATGTGCTGATACGGGAGGCCTCGCAGCCAAGCTAAGTTCTCTTGCGTGAGCAACGAAACATGCGCATCAAGCGCATGACGTGCAGCCTCATAGTAGTAGGAGTAATCCATACGCCCGGCGACTGCCGCATCGTGGTTGCCCAGAATGGTGATGTCCGCCACTTGACGCACAATGTCCACACACTCGTTGGGCGTGCCGCCGTACCCGACCGTATCGCCAAGGCAATAATAGCGGTCGATATGTTCGTGACGAAACGCCTCGAGCACGGCGCACAGCGCCTCGTAATTCGCATGAGTGTCACTAAAGATGCCGAGACGCATTGAGTTCCTGTGGTGTAGCAAAAACCGGTTCGCTTTTGCTAAGTCTTCTCACTGTGAACGACGACGACGACGAGTTTTGCCCCCCCCCAGCATGGAACGAAGCGCCCACAGAGCTGAGTCCCCCGCCTGATCGCATTGCGGAGTTGGCCGAGGGCTGCATCGCATACTTAAAGAAGAAGTACGGGGTATCGCTCGATTTTCAGAGCGAAACGCTGAGCGTGCTGGACCATTATGTTCGAGAATCCAGGGCCGAGGTTCAGGCACGCCCGGAGGTTCTCGATTTGCTCCAAGCATCGATCGGCGCCTATCTCGGCGAGGTGTTCCGGCAAAACTTCGGTGGGGTATGGCAGCTTGGAGACGACGTAGCCAAATGGCGTCTACTCTTTTTTCGAGCCCATCTCTCGACCAACCCCATCGGAATGGCGCGCGAGGCCTTGCTGTCCGACGAAACCGATGGGTGGCACGCTCACCTCGCCTTCGACGAGGCCATGCGAGAGCCTGTGATGGCTCGCATCGAGGCATTGCCCGAAAGCGACGCCGACGAATATTACTTGCCCTCTACACGCTTTGACGTGCTGCAATTGGTGCACGAAGCGTTGCGCGGTCAGATGGAGGCCGAGGGAACACTCGACGTCACCTTTGACATCGAAGACTACAAACTCAACTAAGCCCCCGCACGCTGTACTGCTAGCGAGTGGGTAGATCGCCGCAACTTGCCTTGCCTGGCACGTGTGCGGTGGTTGTCGGCAAACGCTCGTCGCCCCAGAAACTGCGGCAATCCATGGAAAAACTGCCTTTGTGTACTGCATCGAGCAGCAGCGACTCCCCAGCGCCCAACCACGCAATGGGTTGACCATCCAACGTGAGCAAGCGACGTAAATTGGTGCGATTGGTGACCGTCAATGCGCCATTGTCAGCGCCCGCTGTGAGCTTTTCTTGAGCGCCGCGAAGTGGTGTGGTCACAGTATCGCCATGTTGTCCCCACGAAGCGCCGGTGGGCGGCAAAGGCCAACTGGACGGGTCAAAAGCTTCCGCGCGTGAACTGAGTTCCACCGTGACACTCACGCTTTCGCGCGCATCGCCAAGCCACTCGTACACAAGTTTGGAGGGGTACTCATCTGGGGCGCACACAAAGAGCGCGGGCATCGCCTGAGCGAACTCCGCAAGGGTACGCATCAGAAAGTTACCTGCATCTCCCAGGCCGACACGCGTTCCCTTTTGGATCAACACGCGCGCCGCCGACGTTGTGCGTGAGAGCTCAGGGCCAGATGCGGGCGAGAGTGGCACGACATCAAACGCTCCATCCGTAAAAAACGGACGCAGGCTGCCAGGGGGCAAACCACGCATTCGTGTGCCCCCACCCCAAAGCAACAGGTGACCGCGCCTGTCGGCACGCGCGCGTAACTCAAACGGGTACGACACGGCGAAGCCTTCATCGTTGCCATTTTTTAGCCACAGCCGGGACGGCCCCAACTGCCCACTTAGGCGAGCCAACTGCGACTCTGTGCGAAAGGAGATCAGCAAAGAAAATGCTTTTTGAGCCACGGCCACAGTGTCGTCGGGTTGCAGCTCGCGATCGGCCACAGCCCACACACGATCACTGCCGGCATCCTCCAGTTTGACGGACAGCCCGAGCGGCGTAGGCACTACCTGAGCCTGCGGGCTGGGACGATCGGGAGGCGCGCTCGTCGCTGTGGCTTTGTCGGGCGCTTTGCATGACGTGCAAAGAAGAAAAAAAAGCAGCGCGCGAGCACACATCACGGCGCGCGACGAAAGTCCTCAAGAACGTGAACGCCGTGAAGAAGCAATGGCGCTTTGGGGGCGTGTTGCGTGTCGATGAACACGCTTGTTGCGTCGGGGAATAGCTCTAAAAACGTATTGCAGTTGCCCGGCTCATTGTCGAAAAACGCAACGGGCTCGCCTGAGCGCCGGAGCTCTTGGGCCGAGCCACGCTTGTAGGCCTCATCCGGCATCTCAAACGTGGGCTTGAGTACAAGCTCTGTGCCGGACACGCCGATAGGAAACCCAGCATCTCGAAGACTGGCAAAACTTCCGAGGGCCATCTTCGGCAAGTCTCTGCCGGTAAAGTACACCAGGTTTGCCCCCGCTTCGTAGCATGCGCGGGCAAACGAGACGGCACCTGCCAATGCTTCGTCATGCCGCAAATAGGCATCTGCAAAGAAACGCTCTCGCCAAAAGCTCTCGACTTCAGCAATCAGCTCCGCGCGCGTCACGCCCAAGCGCACCAGTGATTCACTCACCAGATAGCCAAGTTGCGTCGGCAACGCACGCTCAAGATGCTCATGCTCGGGAACGCCACGTTCTTTCAAATGAACAGCAAACTCCTGAAAAATAGCCGCTGTTCGCGTTCGATTCTCGAACAGTGTGCCATCCAAGTCAAACACTACAGCGGTGCGGCGGCCATCCGAACGACTGCAGCGCGCAATGACCTGCGACAGGAGTGCGTCTTGCGCGGCAAGAGAAAGACGTGTGTAGGAGGGCTTCGTCATCACCTGAGTGCCCGAGTCCGTAGCAGATCGCACGACGCTGTTGGCAAGCGAATCCCAAAGTTCACGGTCGTGGCACAAAGATATCAAGCGCCGCGCCATCCCAACGAGATGATGCGGCGGCTTGCGTTGTGCGAAGGACGGGACTTGAACCCGTACGGTGTTACCCGCTAGCACCTCAAGCTAGTGCGTCTGCCAATTTCGCCACCTTCGCGTGTGTGGAGGCGACGCGGGGTGTACCTTGGCCACGCGAAACCAGTCAAGGACAATCTCGAATCATGCCCTGAACCGCCTTGAGCGATCACAATGCGAAGCCCGCTCGTCCGTATTTGTGAATGGCGACAGCCAGCCACACGAAGCCAACCACAGTTGCAACACCAGAGGCGGCAGATCCATGCACCGCCGTATCTAGCAGCGAAGCGCCAAGCCATACGGAAGCAAACAAAACCATTGAGCGTGCGCGTGTAGAAGTCTCTTGGTCGGACACCTCACGTGCTTTACGCTTCGAGCTAACCGAATCCAACCGGGAACGCACATGCCTCGCTTCGCTGCCATCGATATCGGATCCAATGCCATGCGTCTTCGCGTGGTGGAGGCTTCGCACCCTAACGACGCTCAATCTTTTCGCGAGGTCGAGAGCAGACGTGCCGCGGTGCGCCTTGGCGCCGATGCTTTCTCGACGCGCGAGCTTAGCCCGGAAGCATTGCGCGCGGCATGCGTGGCTCTACGAGACTTTCGTAAAGTCATGGAGGACACAGGGGTCGTGGCCTACCGCGCGACCGCGACCAGCGCCGTCCGCGAAACCCGCAACGCCGACGTGCTGGTCGAGCGCGCACGACGCGAAGCGGACATCCATTTGGAAGTGATCGAAGGCGTGGAGGAAGCACGCATTCTGCAGCTTGCCGTGACCCGCAAGTTGGCGCTTGAGGACCATACCGTTTGGCTGGTGGATGTAGGCGGTGGCTCGACCGAAATGACGCGCCTTGAGCAGACCTTGTCGTGCTTCAGCACCTCACTGCCATTGGGCACAGTGCGCCTCCTGGGCACCTTCTTGAGTGGTGTGTCCGTCATTGATGCGCATCATCATACGTTGCTCATCGAGGCCATTGATCGCACCTTGTCGGAGATTCCTGTACGTGAGTGGCTTGCAGAAAAGCACGCCATTGTGGCCACGGGCGGCAATGTCGAGACGCTTGCCGGGCTTATCCCCAGTGCGCAAAAAGTGCTGGGCAGCAAAGCCATCGACGTCGCCGCCCTGCGCGCGCTGGTGCCCAAGCTCTGCGCGATGAGCACCGAAGAGCGACGCACCTCATTTCATCTTAGGCCCGATCGCGCGGACACTCTTGTACCTGCAGCATGCATCTTTTTACGGATTGCAGAGCGCTTGGGCTTGAATAGTTTGGCAGCACCTGGAGTGGGACTCAAAGAGGGTTTGCTCATCGAGCTGGTCGAGCGCCACTTTCATCTCTGGGATGAAAATGCGCAGGACCAAGTGACCCTGGATGCATGCAAAGCGTTGGGA
>JAYWGD010000142.1:0-7471 GCA_043778435.1 Myxococcales bacterium
GTGCTGTGGCGCCCAAGTGAGCGCTTCTCGGTGTTGGCCAATGGCTACGTGGGCTTTGATACCGGCAACAAGCCGGGGCGTGTGCGCGTGCACAGTGACAATAGTGCACAGTACAAGTATTATCAGGGCGGCGGGATGTTCGAGCGCGCCGCGGTGTCGCTCACAGCTGACGTGGGGTTCGAGCAAGGCGAAGGCGTGACGGCGTTTGGGGGCGAGGGTGGGCCCGCTCAAAATTTTCTGAGCGCCATGGCGTACCACCGCGCTTGGTTTGGACAGAATCGCTTTGGCTGGACCTTTGGCGGCGGCTTCATCCGCAACCCAGGGCGCTATTTGGTACTTGTTCCGCCAGGTGAAGCTGCAAAGAGTTTCGATACGTCGCCCGGAACGGCCTTCAATGGGTGGGATGCCTCCACCACCTTCGACTTTATGCCCGACCCGTACCAAACGTGGCGCTTAGAGCTTGTGCATCGTGAGGCGAGCGTGCCGTACTTTGCGGGGCGCGGAGGCGTGACCTCGCCCGATGGTTTTGCGACAGGCGCGCTGCCCAGCGACTGGAAGCCCGATCAGCGCAAGGCCGAGACACGCCTGATCGCAGCGCTTCTGCTTCGGTTTTAATCTCGAAAAAGCAGCGGCCTAAGTTGTGCGTTGGGGGATCGGACTCCTATACTTCGCCTCATGCAACTTTGGGCACGTTCGATGGTCGGGTCGCTTGGTGTGTTGTGGCTTGCGGTGGGCTGCGGAGCAGATGTCGCGCAAGACGAAGAACCGTTCGACGACGCTCTGAGCGCTCAAGCCGCGGCCAAAGTTGCCAAGTTCGCTGAGCTGGGCGAGATCGAACCTACTCAGCAAATGGGCGTGCGAATTCGAAAGTATTCGCGCTATCTGGACCGCAGCAATCAGGCCGAGGCGCGTTTTTGGGACAGCCTCGAAGGCGCGGTAAGCTTCGTCAATGCACGCTCACTCGCTCGCAAGGTGGGGGCGCAAGTGAGCGTGGCCGAGGTTGCGATGAACTTGCTTGCTGAGGGGACGAACATGCTCTTGCAGCAAAACACGGCAGACAATCTCGATAGCTATACCGCCTTGGGTTTGGACTCGCTTGTAGACTCGCGTGCGCGCTATGCCCCTTTGTTGCAAGATGACTTGAACGCCCGTCTCAAAGCGCCAGCAGAGGACTGCTATTATGCTGATTACAATGAGCTGGGACAACCCGTGGGCATCTACGCATGCCTCAGCATGGAGGATGCGGTTTATGCTGGAGCAGCCCTGCTTTCTGTCTACAAGAGCAATGCGATGGCGGCGATTCCTAGCTGGAATTCGCTCTCAGCCCGTGAGCGCTTCTTCTGGACCACCTACTTTTTCAATGCGGGCGTTAAAACCGGCAAATCCGCGCTGAGGCGTTACGGCGTGGGCCACGCGAACCAGCCTTGGACGGGGCTTGCGGACACGCCCGACAATGTCGAAGTCAACTCGCAGCGAGCCAAGTTCAACGCGATGTGGCGCTCGGTGGGGTACGAGTATTTGCTCACCAAAGCCATTGCGAGCAACGGGCCCGAGCCCGCGACAGAAACGGGCTGCATGTGGCATCCCGGGGCTTCGATGACTTTTGATTCGAGTCACATCTACGCGTTGCCGTTCCGTGCGAGCGTAGGTGGCACTGCATCGTATTCCGGCGTGCTCTCAAGCTTGGACCGCGACGAGCTTGTGATTGGAACCGACGTGCCTGCGTGCGTACGCGCAACGCTTCGTGCACCCAACGACAAGTACGTGTTGCGAAGCCCGGGTCTGGCGTTTGGGACGTCGTTTCAGGAGGACGTTGAGCCGGGACAGTTGCGCATGCTCATCGGCGTGTATCGGGACGACGGACAGGGAGGCGGGGCGGATGCAAACAACGTGGCCGTGTGCGCCCCTTACAAAGTCACCCTCGATGTGAAACCCGGAAAGTGCGTTCCGGCGGAATCGTTGGATGCCGGCGTGTCCAGCGATGCGGGGGTGTCCGTCGATGCGGGCGTATCGAGTGACTCAGGAATGTGAAGTCTCGCCACCCAGACACAATGGGCCTCTCATGCATTCGCTTGAGAGGCCCATTGTGTCTTTCGCGGAAAGGGCGAGATTCGAACTCGCGGTGGGCTTTTGACCCACGCTCCCTTAGCAAGGGAGTGCCTTCGGCCACTCGGCCACCTTTCCTTAAGGGGAAGAATCTTAAACTGCACCGCACAAGGCTTCAATGGAAAAAGAGCCTTGCGAGACGTGAGGCTGGAAAATATCCAGCGAGATTTGGCCCTTGTGTGTCAAGCGGCGTACCCTCCACACCGATCTTTCGATGAGTACCCGTACGGTTCCCCCCGACGCCGGCATCATGCCGCACGAGGCCACACAGGACCCTGTGCTCTTTGGCAAGTACACGCTGCTTCGCCGTATCGCGAGCGGTGGCATGGCCGAGCTGTTCTTGGCCCTGCAGCGTAGCGTGGCCGGGTTTGAAAAGCTTGTCGTGATCAAGCGCATTTTGCCCTCCGTGAACAAGGACCGAGACTTCATCGACTTGCTCATGCACGAGGCCAAGGTGGCCGCCACGTTGACGCACCCCAACTTGGTGCAGACCTACGATGTGGGCCAGGTCGACGGCACTTACTACATCGCCATGGAGCACATCCATGGCGAAGATGTGCGCGGTGTGGTGAGGCAGATGCGCAAAAAGGGCGTGACCTCGTTTCCGCCTGAGCACGCTTTGTTTATCGCCATGGGCGTGTGCGCGGGCCTTGCGTATGCGCATGAGCAACGCACCATCGATGGCCAGCCCATGAAGCTGGTGCACCGAGACGTCTCGCCCCAAAATATTGTTGTAACCTACACGGGTGACGTCAAGATTGTAGACTTCGGGGTGGCGCAGAGTCACTCGTCTCGCGAAGAAAAAGGCAGCATCAAGGGCAAAGTTCCCTACATGTCGCCGGAGCAGGTGAGGGCTGAGCCGCTCGACCACCGCAGCGACATTTTTGCCGTGGGTGTGGTCTTGTACGAACTCACCACCGGCAGGCGTTTGTTCAAAGCTGCCACCGACAAGGAGACCGCACGACTGATTGTGGATGGCGTGGTGCCCCGGCCCAGTACTGTCGTGCCGCACTACCCGCCGGACCTTGAGGCCATCGTGATGCGCTCGCTGCGTCGCGATCGCGATGCGCGTTATGGCTCTGCGCGCGCGATGCAAGAGGACCTCGAGAAGTTTTCGCGCGAACACAAGCTCGCGACGAGTTCTATTCGGCTTGGTCAGTTTATGGCGTCGCTCTTTGACGAAAAACTGCGCGATCAAGAGGCGGCTCTGGCCCAAGGAAAAAAGCTGGCAGATGTGCTCGCGGCCCAAGGCCCCGATCTGAACGAAACCATGCCTCCACCGGGCTATGGCCCGCCCATCACCGGCACGCAACCCAAAGACTTTGAAGTCACGCGTCGCGAGAAAGCGCCTCTGCGCCGCACGCGTCGATCTCGCACGGCGATTGCCGCATTGCTTATGTTGCTGGCGGGCGCCGTGGTGTGGTGGCAACGCCAACCTTCCGTGGTGGTGAGGCCTCCCCTCGCGCAAGTCGCCTTAGGAAACATCCGCTTGTCCACGTTGCCGGTGAGTGCGCAGGTGGAGCTTGATGGCATCGTGAATGCCGCTGCGACGCCGCTCACGCTTTCGGATTTGCCGTTGGGTTTGCATCGCCTGCGCTTGAGCCGCGAAGGCTTCGAGCCCAAGGAAGAGGTCGTGACGCTGTCGGCCGACTACCGCGACGTAGAGCTTGTGCTCGAGTTGCGACCCTCGAAACCGGACGCCGGTTCCGTCGCCGACGCTGGTCGGGCCTGGGCTCCTTGGAATGGAGAGTCATGGAGGAAATCAGGGGCGGATGCCGCGGCTCCAGTCGCGACGGTCATTGCCGCTGGGCCTGGCCTGCTTAATGTCTCGGCGTCGGGCGGATGGTGCGAACTTACGGTGGACAGTGCGCCTTATGGAGCAACCCCAGTGGCAGGTATTTCACTGACTTCGGGCACCCACGTGCTTGTGTGTATACCGCAAGGAGGTGCAGCGTTGCGTGCCACAGTAGACGTGCCCGCCGGCGGAACCGCGCGGCACAAATTCGCGATTCCCGTCGTGCCCTAACGTCATGTCGCCAAGGCGCCAAGATGTTTCAGGACAACGGCGCCCTGTTCACTTGGGGCTCACTTGGGGTACCCGTCGTTTTAGATGCCGTAACGTCCGTTCTTATCGCGGCAAAAAATGTCGTGTGCCTGCTTCCGTGTCATTTGCACTCATCAGGTTTCGCAGTGCCCGTCACTGCTCAGCCATTCTTTGGGGAGGGCATCTGCTTGGCCTTTAGGGCTTGTGCGTCGACCGTCGAGGCTTCGCCAACGGGTGTGTTGCTTCCGCACGCGCTCATCCTGCGAGAATCGCAAAAAATGGGAGTGCCTCGGGGGATTTGTGCATGGGAGTTTCTCCCCCCTTCGTACTGTGACATCCTGAGCAAGCGATGTGGCCGATGCTGATTGTTCATTTGCGAACGCCTACATCTGCACACCCAAGGAACCTCTCGATGCACGGTCTGAAGCTGCCAAATTTTTTCGTCGCTGTCGCAGCGTGTGCATTGGCGTCATCGGTGGCAGGTGCGGAGGCGCCCTCATCGGAGGCGGCCAAGCCTGAGCCGCTGCGCATTGATCCTAAGTCGGTGGTTGAGGGGCCCAAGAAGCTCACGCTTCCGCACGGTGTCTTGCTGGACTTGCCGGCCGAGGTGCATTTTTTCGATGCGAAGGCGAGCGACATGATCCTCAAGCGTCGCGGTCACATGCACAACGACAACATTCTTGGGATCATCGAGCCTGGGGCGGAGGATCAAGAGTGGGAAGTGGTCGTTTCTTTTGACGACGACGGACACATCGCCGATGACGAGCCGCTCAAGCCGGATGATATTCTAGAATCGCTCAAAGAGGGCTTGGACGACTACAACGAGGAGCGCAAAAAAGCGGGCTTTGAGGCGCTCTCACTCACCGGATGGGCAGAGCCGCCGCGCTACGACACGGCGTCGCACCACATGGTGTGGGGCCTCAACGTGTCGTCGCCGTCGGGCACCACGGTCAACTACAACACGCGTGTGCTAGCCCGCACGGGTTACGTGTCGCTCAATTTGCTGAGCGATCCGGACAAGTTGCAGAGTGCAAAGATTGCCGCCGCCGGCTTGCTTGGAACAGCCAGTTTTGCAGAGGGCTCGCGCTATGCGGACTTTGACAAGAAGAAAGACAAAGTGGCGGAGTACGGACTCACGGGCCTCATCGCCGCAGGCGCCGGCTTGGGCGCGGTGAAGCTCGTCAAGCTTGGGCTTCTCGCCAAGTTCAGCAAGGTGATCCTTGCGGCCGTGCTGGCCGGCAAAAAGGCCATTGTCTTGTTGCTGGTAGGTGCATGGGCGGGCATGAAAAAGCTGTTCGGCATGAAGTCCAAGGACGCGCCTTTAGAGGCGGCTGAAGGTACAGTGGAAGACGCCTCCGTTGCGCCGCAGGCTTCAATGCCGAGTGCGCCTGAAGGCGATGAGCCCAAGGCATGAGCGACGCGGAGCGCTCTGAACAGCAAGTGCCGCCGGAGTTGCCGGAGCCGCAGGACGTGCAGGTTCTCGGTGCATCTACGTCCACACCTCCCGCATCCGTAAGGCCCAAGCGTGACGGCGCGTGGGGCTGGCTGGTGGGCGCAGCCTTGTTGGTGTTCAGCAAACTCAAATTCGTGCTGGTGCTGCTCAAGGCGGCCAAGTTCGGCAAGCTGTTCCTTACTGCGGGCACCATGGTGCTTAGCATTGCAGCCTATGCGGGCATTTTTGGATGGCGCTTCGCCGTAGGTTTTGTGCTGGCGATATTGATTCATGAGTTGGGCCATGGGGTGGCGATCAAGGCGCGCGGATTGCGAGCTGGGTGGCCGGTGTTTATTCCTTTTTTTGGCGCAATGATCTCGCTCAAGGGCCAGCCACGGGACGCCGATGAAGAGGCGTACATCGCTTACGGCGGCCCCTTGGCGGGCACAGCCGCCGGAATGCTGATTGCTGCATATGCCATGCACTTTCGCTCCCCGCTTGCGTTCGCGCTCGCGGAGACGACCTTCTTTCTCAACCTCTTCAACATGATTCCGCTCGGCCAAATGGATGGCGGTCGCATTGCCAAAGCCTTCTCCAAGCGCGCATGGATTGTAGGCGGGATTTTGATGATGGGGCTCTTTCTGCTGCGCCCTTCGCCGCAGTTGGCGATCATCGCCCTCTTGGGGCTCATGCAGGCGTTCCGTGGCGCGCAGAGTGATGCGCAGTCCGTACCCGAGGAGGTGCGTCGCAAGTGGCAGCTGCGTTATTTTGGATTGGTGCTCTACCTTGGCCTCGCCATGTATTTCGTGAAAGAGGTGTCTCATGCATAGTGCACTCTTCAGAGCGTTTGCGCTATGCATGCTTCTCGCGGCTTGTGGTGGCGCCGTCAGTCCAGCAGCGACGCCGCTTCCCTCGCAAACCATCACGCCGCAAATTGTTTCCGCACAAGCCGCGGGCAACCGTGAACAATTGCGCAGCGATGCGCTGGCCGCCGCCGAGGCCAAAGATTATGCCCGTGTGGTGCAGGCGCTCTCTACGCTTTGCGCCGACAGCTGCAACGATCAAGAGCGTTTGGCGCTTGGTGTGGCTCACGATCGCAATGGCCAATACGATGCCGCCGCCGCACGCTTCAACGAGCTTGCCGACAAGGCCACGGATGCGGGTCTGCGGCGCGAGGCCACGCTGCGCGCCGCCGACGTGGCCGCGTTCACGGGCAACCCCGAGCAGGTGGTGAGTTCGGAGGCGCGGCTTGCGCGCGCATCGCAAGGAGATTCGCTGTTTCAGATCGCGCTTGCGGCCGTGCGTGCACGCAAAGCGCTCAGCGCGGGCGACGACGCCAAAGCCATGCACGAGGTGCAAAACGGTTTGGACCTGGGCGAGAAGGCCAAGTTTGGCGATGCGGGGGCTCCGCCTACGGCGCTCACCGCACTGAGGTTTTTGCTTGGTGAAGTGCGTCGCACGCGCGCCGAGGCCATTGTGTTCGATGGGGTGACGCCCGAAGAGTTTATGCCGCGCATGGAGGCCCGCTGCGGCAACATGATGGATGCGCAACGCGCCTACACCGATGCCATTCGTGGCCAGGATGTGCGCTGGGCAGGCCTTGCGGGATACACCATTGCCGAGATATATACGCGACTACACAAGGACATCATGCGCGTGCCCGCATCCAAGCGCGCCACGACCGATGAGAAGAAGCAATTGCACTTTGCAATGATGCATGTGCGCTACCGTGTGCTGCTCGAAAAGGGCTTGGACATGATGGATCGCACCATCGAGCTTGCGGACAAATCCAAAGAGCGCGCCGACTGGGCAGGCCGCGCCAAGGATGCCCGGAGCGGAATTGTGCGCGCCATCGACGAAGAGAAAAAGGTGCTGGCCACCATGCCCTA
>JAYWGD010000143.1:0-2593 GCA_043778435.1 Myxococcales bacterium
TAGGGCTTCGAACGGTTGGCGCTCGTGTTGTCGTTGCCTGATTCGTCGGCCGGGTAGGGGCTTTTGACCGAGAGCACGCTGCCGAGAATGCTGAGCGCCTCTTCGATGTGATCGGCGGTGTTAAAGTCACCGCCAACCACGGAGTAATCGGCTGTCACGCTTGCGAGACTTGCATTCAATGCTCGAGCCTCTGCGGCGCGCGTGAGTGCCGCACTCCCGGCCTTCAAATGCACGCTCACGGCAAGCAAGGTTTTGCCTCCTGGGAGCGCCACTTTTGCCCAAGCGTGTGTGCGGTTGGAGACCTCGGGGTCTATCCATGTCCCTTGCTCCAAGATGGGCCAACGAGAGATCACGCCATTGGGAATGTCGCCTGTGCCTCGCGTATAACTGTACTGTGCACCAAAGTAGCGATCCACAAAGCTGCGAATCACCGCCGCGCTGTTGTTGGAAACATTAAATTCCTGAAGGAGAACCACGTCGCCCGCCAAGGCCTTGAAGATGCGACCTCCTTCACCTCCGTCGTAAGACTGGCTGTTGCCGCTCGTGATGTTGCCCGCCACGATGCGCATCGTCGTAGGGCCCGTGCATTCAATGGGCAGGCCCGCATCCACAGGAGACACATGCGCACCGCTCAAATGTGCGGAGTCATTGACGTGAGACGCATCTGCGATTGCTGCGTCGCGAACGGAGCCATCGATGAGTCCTGCGGTCGCATCCAGATCAGAGGTCGCATCTTGCTTCTGTGAGGGGCCACACCCCGTTGGGATTGCACTGCAGGCCACGGCCATCGCCGTCAACACGACCCCCGAGGTAAGTGCTCCGAATCGAGAAGAATCCATCTTGCAAATTATGCGCCTATGGTCGTGATATGCAAGGAAAGGCATCGTCCCCGCATTGCGTGTTGCTTCAGCGACGCGGTGGCCTTACACATGCGCCACCTTGGCCAATCTGAAACGCGCGCGTGTGGGCTTGTGGGGGGCGTCGGGCTATTCTGGGACCCAAGCATTGGAGCTTTTTTCTCGGCATTTTGGCGTAGAACTTGTGTTCGCAACGAGTGACAAATGGACTGGCAGACGGTTGGCGGATGGCTTCGGAGAAAGTGAGTCGTGGTCGTCCGATCTTCGGTTCACGCCGAATGCTGCGGGTGTGCAGGACGCGGCGTCGCGAGGCGTGGACATCGCGATGCTCGCGACACCCGCCGATGTTGCATCAGAGATTGCGCCGCTGCTCTTGGCGAAGGGCATTCGTGTCATCGACATGTCTGGCGCTCATCGGTTGCGATCGGCCGAGGCGCGGCAGCATCACTACAAATTGGGCGCCATGGCGGACGACGTGGCCGCCGCAGCGGTCTACGGCGTACCCGAAGTGGCGCGCTCGGCCATTGTTGGCGCGCGACTTGTGGCCAATCCAGGATGCTACGCCACCGCGATGAACGTGGCGCTGTGGCCATTGCTGAAGGCTGGCCTCGCGTCAGGAATGGTTGTCGTAAGCGCGGGGAGCGGCACGACGGGTGCTGGGCGCCAGAACAAAGAAGATTACTCGTTCTCCGAGGTGGCGGACGACGTGCGTGCGTACCGTGTGCTTCACCACCAGCATACGCCTGAGGTGGTGCAGCTCCTTGAGGAGGCAAGTGGCCAGTCGGTTGCGCTGGTGTTTACGCCTCACCTACTTCCGGTTCGTCGCGGCATTCTCGCGACTTCGACCTTGCAATTGGTTCGTGAAATTCCTGAATCCGAACTGCGTGCTCTCTACATGCATGCCTACGATCGCGAACTCTTTGTGCGTGTGCTCAGCGACGCCAATGCGGTTTCCCTCAGGGGTGTGGTCGGCACCAATTTTTGCGACGTTGGGATCAGCGTGCAAGGGCGCACCGTGGTGATCACGAGCGCCATCGACAACCTTCTCAAAGGCGCAGCAGGTCAGGCCGTCCAGAACATGAACCTCATGTTGGGCTTGGCCGAAGACACCGGACTCTCTGGCCTGCGGAGGCACCGACCATGAAGCTTGCAAAGGGATTTCGCTATTCAGGCGTGGCCTCTGGCCTTAAGTCCTTTCGTAAAGATTTGGCCCTCATCGTGAGCGATGTGCCGGCTGCAGCGTCTGGAGCATTCACGGTCAACAAGGCCAAAGCTGCGGCCGTCAAGGATGCCGAGGAGCGTTTGCCGTCCGCAGGCATGCGCGCGGTTTTGGTCAACTCTGGCAACGCGAATGCGCTGACAGGATGGGCGGGCCAAGACGCCGTACGCATCCTCCACGAGGCCGTAGGGGAGGCTCTTGGCGTTTCGCCGAGCACCGTGGTTTCTGCAAGCACGGGGGTGATTGGCGTTCCTCTGCCCGTAAGCAAAGTGGAGGCGGCGATCCCAAGCCTGGTGAAGAGTCTCAAGCTCGACCCGGTGGATGCAGCCGAGGCCGTGATGACCACAGACACGGGCGTAAAGCTTGCGTGGCGTGAGCTGGTGATCGACGGCAAGAACGTAACCATCTCGGCACTCTGCAAAGGATCAGGTATGATCGCTCCGCAGTTGGCAACCATGATTGCTGTCATCTGCACCGATCTCGCTATCACACCTGAGGTGCTCGACGACGCCATTGA
>JAYWGD010000144.1:0-2592 GCA_043778435.1 Myxococcales bacterium
ACCGGCAAGCGCAAGACCGCCATCGCCCGTGTTTGGATCAAGCCAGGCACCGGCACCATGATCGTCAACGGTCAGGACTTGGGCGTCTACTTTGAACGCAAGACCAGCCAGATGATCGCTCGCCAGTCGCTCGCCTTGTGCGAAGCGGTTGAGCAGTTCGATGTGTGGGCTACCGTTCGTGGCGGCGGCAAGAGCGCTCAAGCAGAGGCCATGCGCCACGGCATCTCGCGCGCCTTGGTCGAGTCCGATCCAGATCGCCGTCCGGTTTTAAAACGCGCTGGCTTCATGACGCGCGACGCGCGCAAAAAAGAGCGTAAGAAGTACGGCCAGGCCGGCGCACGTAAACGCTTCCAGTTCTCCAAGCGTTGATCCCGACGAGGAGCCCTTTTTTCGAAACACATCGTGGCCTCACCGCCTCGATGTGTTTTTTTTTCGTGAGCGCCCCCACGCTTTCTTGACGACGCGACGCGTGCTAGCTGACCGATGGCCACTGTACTTTAGTCCCCGAAGGAGAAGAGAACGATGAAGCGAATGATTTTTGGATTTGCCGGTATTTCTGCTGGCGTACTTGTAGCCGTCGGTTGCGGTAGCGACCCCGTCACCACCACGACCACGACCACAACCGTTCAGGACGGAAGCGTTTTGGGGTCTGATGGCAATACGATCGTGGCAAAGCCGGACGCGAGGGTGACCATCCTCCCAGGCGCCGATGCTCAAGCGGGGCTGGACGCTCAAGGCGGTGCGGATGCGAAAGTTCCGGTGACGGAGGTTGATGGTGGCGTTGTTCCCGCATGCTATGGGCCGCCCCAGCAGGTCAGCTCGGCGCAAGTCGTTCAGGCTTTGCAATCCACTTCGGCACTCGATTACCACGCAGCGCTCGCCAAGAGCACAGGCTGCTTAGCGCAAGACGCCACCGCGTTTCAGACGGCGTTCAACACCAAGCTCAACGCGGCACAGGGAGACCCCACCAAGATCTTTCAGATTCAGAACGACCTAGACGGATTGGCGAGTGTTTCGGCCCCCTGCAAGGTTTGCTTGAGTGCAGAGTTCGCTTCGACGAACCCCAACGGGCCGAACGCCAAGTGGGGCACGTCCGGAACGCACTTCCTCAGCGACCGAACCTTGGATCAGTCGGGGCCCAGCAATCCGCTTGGAGTCAACAACTTTGGTTGCGGTGAAGTTTCGGGCGCTGTGACGACGGTGCAGGCTCGTGCGTTGTATCGCGCGACGGCGTGCGCCACCTTCCATTGCGGGCAGTCTTGCGGCACCCAGGAGGTGCAGCTCGCGTGTTTTAAGTATGCGCTGGAGGAAGGGGCCTGCAAGCCTTTCAAGGCCGCGGCAGATGCGGCGGCTCCGGCCTACGCGCCCGTGCAAGCAAGCTGTAGCACTGTGGCTGGCGTCGTTACTGCATTCTGCGGCAGTTAGTCCGCTCATCGGGCGTGTCCCACCATCAGGGCACTGCCAGCGGCGAAGCTCTGTGCTATGGCTCCCTCCATGGTGTCCAAGCTTCGTCGTTCTTTCTTTTTGTGCGCAGTGTTGTCACCCTCGTGGGCGCATGCGCGCGTGGTGGAGCGTGTGGTTGCGGTAGTGGGTGATCAGCCCGTGCTGCTCAGTGACGTGCGTGAGCGGGGCCGCGCGGTTCTTGGTCGGCTGGCGGCTGCGCAACTACCTGAGGCTCAGCGCGCGGCCTCCGAAGGCCAGATCTTGCACGAAGCCTTGCAGCGCGTGGTCGATGAGCGCTTGATGAGCCTCGCGGCCGAGCAGGCGCATTTGGCTGTGACAGAGCAAGAAGTCGACAACGCCCTGAAGTACCGCGCGACGGCGTCGCACGTGAGCCTCGTCGAGTTGCTGGCAGAAGCAAAAAAGCAGGGCCTCAGCGAGGATGATTACCGCGCCGAATTGCGCCGCCAACTTCTTGAGGGAAAGCTCGTGCAGCTTCGGTTGGGCAAGCGCGTTCGCGTATCCGACGAGGATGCGCGTGCAGCCTACGGGCGCTTTGTGCGCGAGATGAGCGTGGAGCCTGTGGTCGATGTCGGGCTTATCGCACTGCGCGTCAAAGCGGATATCAGCGACTCCGACAAAGACAAGCGACTCAAGCAAGCAGAAGAGCTCAGCGCCTCTGCAAACATGGGCGGCGATTTTTGTAAAATGGCGGCAGAGTTTAGCGACGACACCGAGACCAAAACCACCTGCGGCTCTCGTGGCCCACAGCCTCTCTCGGCTTTTGCCGGGGAGCTCAAAGATAGGCTTGCGGCGCTAAAGATCGGCGAAGTGACCCCTGCTTTTGTTCTGGGCGACGCACTCGTGATTCTGAAGCTGCGCGACAAGCCTTCTGTGCCCGCCTTTGAGGCCGTCAAAGAGCAGATGATCGAGCGTGCCTACAGCGAAAGCATGGAGAAGCAACGAAAAGCCTGGTTAGGCGAGCTACGCCGCGAAACCTACGTTGATGTGCGGATGTAGTGAACATGTAGATTGTTTCGCGCGTAGGAGCTGACGCTCGCTGCCTACTTTACCCAGCGCCAGATGTCGCGCGCCGCCACGAATGCCATAAAGCTCAGCAACGTGAGCACGCCACTCATGTGCAATGTCGCC
>JAYWGD010000145.1:0-2589 GCA_043778435.1 Myxococcales bacterium
CGCCAAGCTCACCGCCACCGCACTCTATGAGCTCAAGCGCCGCGGCGGCCGCTACGCTGTGGTCTCCATGTGCATCGGCGGCGGCATGGGCGCGGCGGGCCTCTTCGAACTGGCGCACTAAGCGTCACCTCATCGTCGGGCCGCGCCGCTCCGACGATGAGGCAACGCTCAATACATGCACAACACACGCATGCAGTCTACACGGGCTGCATGCGTGTGTTGCGTTTGTGGGGTGGCTACCTAGCGGCGCACCTTCAGCAACTCTTTCACGTCCGAAAGATCTCGGGGCCTCGCTGCAGCTCGCTTGGCGGCGATAAGATCGTTGAGCCCAATGAGGTTCACCTCTTGCTCACCCCAGCGGAAACGCTCACGACGCGCCCAGGCACCTTCGAACTCCACGCCGGGAATCGTGCGCAAGATATCCACGCGGTTTGGCTCACGCCCGAAGAACATAAACTCCTCCGGAGAAAGCGACTCCGCATTGGCGATCACACCTGGCGGCACGCCAAACTCACGTAGCCCTGTGATCACACGCGTAAGATTCTCGGGCTCGGTGCCCACCCACAAATCTAAGTCCTTGGTGTACCGCGCTTTGGCGTGGGTCGAGACCGCCCATCCACCAATGACAAGGTACCTAGCGTTCGAATTTTCGAACGCCGTAAGTAGTAAAATCAATTCCGGGTGCAGGCCCATTGTTGCCTTCAAGGTACCATGCGTCGGAGACGAGTTCTACTGTGGCCTGGAAGCGCTCCTCGTAAGAACACATGCGATTTTGCTCCTCCTGCAGGCGCTCCATCTCCTGGAAGGAGCTTGCAATCCCGAAAACGGAAAAGTCGATTCCTGTGCGGGCGGGAGGCTGCGACATAAGCCTAAGTATAGCGCACTTTCCAACGCAAGACCGCCAAGTAACCCGCCGCAGTGCGGCACGGTTCTGTACAACGCGTCACCTTTGTCGCGCCCAGCGTGCTCGCGCCGGCGTACCTTGCGTGCGACATGAAAGCACTCGTCTACACCGGCCAAGGCGGCCCCGATGTCATTCAAATGCGCGAGGTCGCGACGCCCAATGCCGGCCCTGGCGAGGTGCGCATCAAGGTGGCCAACAGCGGCGTCAACTTTGCCGACATCATGGCGCGCCAAGGCCTTTACCCCGATCGCCCGGCACTGCCTTGCGTCATGGGCTACGAGGTCGCGGGCGTGGTGGACCAAGTCGGCGAAGGCACGGACCCGGCATTGCTCAGCAAGCGACTGATGGCCGGCACGCACTTTGGCGGCTACGCCGAATACGCCGTCACCAAGGCCGAAAATTGCATGCATATGCCAGACGACTGGAGCTTTGCCGAAGGTGCTTCCGTACCCGTGGCGTATGGCACAGCTTATGCTGGATTGGTTTTTATGGCGCACGTGCAGCCAGGAGAATCACTCGTGATCCATTCGGCAGCGGGCGGCGTGGGCATGGCCGCAACCCAGATTGGCAAGCTGCTAGGCGCACGCATCATCGGCACCTCCAGCAAAAGCAAACACGTTTTTTTGCGTCGCAACGGCGTCGACGTTTGCGTGGACTATGCAAACGAAGACATCAGCGCCATCATCAAGCGCGAAACCGCGGGCATGGGCGCGGATGTGATCTTTGATGCACGCGGCGGCAAGGCCTTTAAGCAAAGCTATGTGGACTTGGCCGTGTGCGGCAGGCTCGTGATGTACGGAGCGGGCTCGATCGTCGCCGGCGAGAAACGGAAAATCAGCCAGATCTTCAAAACGCTGACCAACATGCCCAAGTTCAAAGCGATGAGCCTCACCAACCGCACCAAATCCGTGGCAGGTCTGAACATGCTTTGCATGTGGGATGCATGGGGCGGCCTGGGGCGCCTCACCCGCCCCGTGGGGCCACTCCTGCTCGAAGGCAAGCTGCGCCCACTTGTACACGCGAGCTTCAAAGCAGACAAAGTCGGCGAAGCTCACAGCTGCATCTTGGAGCGCAAAAACCTAGGCAAAGTTGTGCTCGACTGGACCTGAGAAACAACCCGCGCTCATGCACAAAGGCCGGCGCTCCTGCAAGGAGAACGCCGGCCTTGTGCATGCTACACGTTCACATCAGAGGCTGAATTTTTGCACGCCGTAGTAGCCGCTCGACACATACACCTCGTTGCCATCGCGCGTCAGGCTGTTGGGGTACCAACCGCGTGTACGCACGAACTTGTTGAAGCTCGGAGCCGCGGCACCAAGTTGGTACACATCGATGCCCTGGTTGGACCAACCCGAGGTGACAAAGGCGCGGTCGCCTTGCACGTCGAGCAACCAGCCCCAGCCGTTCTTGCTCGCCGAGGTGCTGAGCGTAGGTGCATTCGGATTGCTCAACTCCAGCTGCACCAAGGTCTGCTCCGCACGGTAAGAACCCCCGCCTAGCCCTGGATAGTTCACGCGAGAGGCGTAGGCTTTGTTGCCGCGTACAATCACTCGGCCCAGATAGCCTTGGGTTGGAAGCGATGAGAGCAGCGTTGCGGTTCCACCCGAGATGCGCGCAACATTGAATGCACTCTGCGTCTCTTGGCCAGACCAGTGGTAATCTAAGAAGTAGAACACACTCGGGTC
>JAYWGD010000146.1:0-7436 GCA_043778435.1 Myxococcales bacterium
GCCGGATCCGACGAGCAGGCAATCGCGACAATCGAGAGCGCCGTCACCGTGGTGGCGCGATATAAGTAGAATACAGTCATCTTAAATTTAACTCCTGACACAAGAGCAATTCGCTCCTGTGCATAAACTTGATGCGAAAGTGCAAAATCCGTCAACAAATAATAAATTCACGAATTTAGCCGCAAGTTTGTGGGCTCACTCATCGCTTGGTGGCTTTCGCAGCGCATCCGGCGGCGAGCCAGCTCCAAGCGGCAACGACGTCAATATCGATGCGATCGGTTTGGTCCAAGGTGACCAGCAATCGGCGCTTGCTGCGTGCGCGTTTGGTGGCCTCGAGCAAGCCGTGCAGTTCGCGTTCGCGGTTGTCGTCGGTGAGGCGCGCGCAGACTTGAAACACGCTGCCTGACGTGACGAAGTTGCACTCCCACCTACCCCTCTCGTCGGTGTAGCACAAAGTCAAACACGTTCTCTAAAGAGGCACAACGTCGTCGAGCCGAAACATTTCGAAACCGAATTTAGCGTAGCACTTGTAGAGGCACGCCGCTCGAGCCCGAAGTTGCGCGGCCGAGCTCGCCGTTGGCATTGTCGCCCCAGCAGTAGATGCCTGTATTCTGCACAAGTGCACAAATATGACCGACGCCTACGCTCACCTGCAGCGCGCCTTCAGGCAGCTCGGTCACGACGCGCGGAGATTTAACGTCGCTGCCCGAGCCTGAGCTCAACGAAGCCCCTGCGGCACCGAAGCAATGGACGCGCCCGGGAGACCCGGCCACGACGCAACTGCGCGAGCGGCCCACGGCAACGTCCATAATAGCGGTAAGCGCCAATGGATCGGCCGGAAAGCGCTCGTTCTGCGCCAGAGACGGCACACCGAGTTGGCCACTTGCATTGTTGCCTACGCATCGCACGCGGCCGCTCGTGCCAAGCACGCACGCATGATCGTAGCCGACCGACACACGCATGTTTTGATCCAAAAACCCCTCGTCACTAAGGCCGAAGGGAAATGAGCTTCCTACATACGATGAGCCCCAACACATGACTCGACCTTGCCAAATACCGCAGGTCCGACGAGCCCCCGCACTTGCTTGCGAAAATGAGGTGGCATTCGTCTGGGTTTGCACGGGGACCAACGAAGTAGGGCCCCTTTTTCCACGCACCAGGTATTCGGTGTTGTCGCCCAAGCCAAAAACTGTGCCATCGCGCATAAGGAATGAGATCGCAGTCTTGCTGCTTGCGCCGCCAATGCTCACTGTTGCAGCGAGCCCAATGAGTGCAATCTGCATGGGATGAGCAATCGGATCGGAGGAGACCTGGCCAAGCTGCCCCTGTCGTGTATCGCCCCAACAATACGCATCGCCGCTGGAAAGTACTGCGCACACATTTTGCTCGCCGACGGCAACATCGACCACGCCGCGCAAGCCTGTATCTACAGGCCCCGAATGCGCGATGGCATCGCCTGCACCGAGCTGACCGCGCGCGTTGTTGCCCCAACAGTAAAGCGTGTATCCCTCACCTATGCCGCAACTGGGTCCGTTGCCCGCTGCCACAACTTTGTTCCCTTGGAGGCCGGCGAGCACTCCGGGGAACACAATGGGCGTGCCACCGGACGTCGCGGCATCGGAGAGATTCGCTGCATCATGCAAGGCGATCGCATCGAACGGCTTCACCGCATCGGAGTCCTCGAGCGAAACAAGCGTGCTGTCGGGTGGAAGCTGGAGATCCTCCCGCGCACGTGCATCCATCGCTGGCGCGACATCGCCCGCGATCTCACCCAGCTGCGACACAGTGCTGCATGCTGCAAGCACTGCCCAGGCAAGTAACGCCAAGCGCCTTGTCATGGCCCCCCCAACGCTTGAAGCCTTAACGCGCGCTGCAGTGCGGGCGTGAACAAGCTCTGCGGATAGCGTTGTTCAAAGAGCCGAAGCATCGGGCGCGCCGAGTTTGCATCGCCCGCGAGCAACAAGGCGCGAATCCGCAAACTGTCTCGCTCCTCTTGCAGCTCGCCGTGCGGGAACGCCTGCTCGTGAGCTTGAATCGCACTGTGCGCGGCGACCGCATCGCCGCGTACAATGGCCTGACGCACAGTCTCGATCATCAGGCGTTCACGTGGGCTCTCTACGCTGCTTGGGCGTGCTTGTTCGGCAATCTTGGCCGCTGCAACGGGCGCATGTTCTCTCGGCGGGGCGGCATCCAAAACCAAGGAAGCATCCACCTCAGGCAGAGCTCCAGAATCAGGTGCACTATGCACCATTGTTGCGGGAGCCTGAAGATTCTCTAGCCGCGCGTGTTCGATGCTCGCACCCGCGGCGACCCCCAGTGCCGCTCCCACCATGGCTCCTTTGAGAAAGCCTCCCCCGGCCACTGCGGCTTTGGCTGGGAGCGCAGCGTTGCCCCCGGGTTTTGACCATGCAGCGTCACCCAAGGTTGCCTCAAGTCGCTGCCGCACGCGCTCACGCGCGTCACTAGGCACCGACGTGCGAACAGCCTTGGCGCGCTCAAGGTGCGCACGTGCTTCCGGGGAGAGAACGTCGTCGCTGTCGCTCATTTTGCCTCCTTTCCATGGTTCGGAGCGGGGAGGCCCGTCAATCGTAGACGCTTTAAATGAGCATCGAACTCGGCTCTTGCGAGACGCAAGCGCGAGTAGACGGTGTTCACCGGAACATCGAGTGCAAGAGCGATTTCGGGAGCCGCCATGTCTTCGAGCTCGTGCAAAACAAAGACCGCGCGCTTGTTCATGTCTAAGGCATCGAGCGATGCTTGAACAAGACGCAAGGATTCATTGGCGAGCACCTCACGCTCGGGGCTCGGAGCCTCACTTGCGTGCTGTTGCAGCGGGCCATCCTTGCTGCTGCGCGCTTGCTTGCGGCGATACTCACTGGCCACGCGAAAGACGAAAGCGAAGATCCAAGGCCTTCGTGGGCGAGTCTTGTCGTAGCTCTCCAAATGCTCGTGAAGCAGCAAAAACACATCGTTGACGGCATCTTCTACGTCGTCTCGACGTACGCCTAGACGCAGCAAAAGATTCCAGACGAAATCGAATTCCAGATCAACAGCATGCGAAAGTCCCCTACGGCGCCGTGATGGCCCTCCGTACGGGGAACTTGACGGCGACGGCCAAAACCCATCATCGAAAATGAACACCCAGGTTGATTCCTGCACGCAGGCTGAGCGGCGCGCTCTCCCACACACGTCGATCCACTTGTGTGCGTCCGTCGTAGATCACGAACACCGACGACATGGGATGTGCCAACGCCTCCGCCCAAGGAGAAAACGACAAGCTACCCGATAGCGGAACATCCCATGCCACGCGCGGGCCTAACCCCCATTGCAGATGTGTGATGCCACGCGAATTGACGAAACTGCGTCCCTCAACCTGAAGCGCCGAGAGCATTCCTGCAATGCTCAGCGACCAGGAAATACGCTCGGGGCGGCCACCCGAATCGTAGCCCACGAGCACCTCCACCCCCCGTGCGCGCGACGCAAGATCACCGCCGTCAAATGCGGTGATCACGGCACCCGTGCCAAAGCCTTCGATGCCCAGTGCAAGCGTTTCGCGCTGCCAACGTGCGCCCATGCGGAGCGCAAATGCGGCATCGGGCACGATGCCCAATTCAGCACTGACGCCACCGTACAAGCTGAGATGGCTCGCACGTGATGGCGCGACCACGGGAGGCGACGACGGCGCACTGGGAACGGATGCAGGTTGCACATACGTGGGAACAGCAGGAAGAGGCGTCGGCGCGAGGGCCACGTCCCGTTGTTTCGGCGCGCGGGGCGCATCGCTCGCTACGGGATCGATGGCGAGCGCGATCACAAGCTCGACATTGGCAGAAGCCATGTCGCAAGTGTTGGCACGCACCACGCGTTTTCCGCGCGCGGAGGCATCGAGGATCTCGACCGTGGCCTCGATCGCACCAGCGGCGCGCCGCACATCCACACGCACCTGGATACGCTTCGATGTTGGCACCGCAGAGCCCGCGAAGGGATCGTATCCAAGTCGCGACGCGACGCCTGCGCGCAAGACCTCGTCCATCACGCAATCCGCGTCGCGCACCTCAGCGCGCACCGACAGTGTGGCTGCCGCATGGGTCGGTGCAGGTGTGGCGTCTGCATGCGCACTCGATGAACCTAGCGCGCTCACAAGCATCAGCTCCGCTAACCGCGAGGAACAACGGCGAGGATGCAGCGACATGAACGCGAGACAGAAGTTGAACGCGCTAGGCGCTGTAGCTCTCGAGCGGCGGACAGGTGCAAATCAAGTTCCGATCCCCATGCGCGTTGTTGATGCGCGCCACGTAGGGGAAGAATTTGCGCGTGACCGTCCATGGCGCGGGATACACCGCAAGCTCACGCGAATACGGATGCGTCCACTCGCCCGTGAGCGAGGCAATGGTGTGCGGCGCGTGCTTGAGTGGATTGTCGGTCGCCGACAAGCGCCCTTCTTCGATGGCGCGGATCTCTTCTCGGATGCCGATCATGGCCACGCAGAAGCGTTCGATTTCGGCCAAGCTCTCGCTTTCGGTGGGCTCGATCATCAGCGTGCCCGCAATGGGGAACGACATGGTGGGCGCGTGAAAGCCGTAGTCCATCAAACGCTTGGCGATGTCCTCCACCTCGACTCCGGCGCTCTTCTTAAAGGGCCTCATGTCAATGATGCACTCGTGCGCCACGCGACCATGCGTGCCTTTGTAAACCACCTCAAAGTGTGGCGCCAAACGCGTCGCAATGTAATTGCCACCAAGCAATGCGTGCTCCGTTGCGCTCTTGAGCCCCTCGGGTCCCATCATGCGGCAGTAAGCCCAGCTAATGAGCAACACGCTGGCGCTGCCCCATGGCGTCGCCGAAACCGGGCCCACTTTGATGCCGCCATCAGAGCCGGGCGCCTCAAGCACCGCGCCGCGCGGAAGGAACGGAACCAAGTGTTTTGCCACACCGATGGGGCCCATGCCTGGACCGCCACCGCCGTGCGGAATCGCAAATGTCTTGTGCAGGTTGAGATGACACACATCGGCGCCCATATCGCCCGGGCGGCACAATCCCACCTGCGCGTTCATGTTCGCGCCATCCATGTACACCTGACCACCATGCGCATGCACCAGCGCGCAGATGTCGATGATGGCCTCTTCGAAGACACCGTGCGTCGACGGATAGGTGATCATCAGCGCTGCGAGTGTGTCGGCGTGATCGCTGCACTTTGCACGCAGATCCTCCACGTCCACATTGCCTAGCTTGTCGCATGCAACCACCACCACATCGAAACCCGCGAGCACCGCCGAGGCCGGATTGGTGCCATGCGCCGATTGCGGGATCAGGCACACACGACGTTGCTTTTGGCCTTTTGACTCTAAGTACTTTCGAATCACGAGCAGCCCTGCATACTCGCCTTGCGCGCCGGAGTTCGGCTGCAGCGAGACACCATCGAACCCTGTGACCTCTTTGAGATCGCGCTCAAGTTCCGCAAACACTTCCGTGTATCCCGCAGCTTGTTCCACAGGGGCGAAGGGATGAAGCGCACCCCAGCGGCGATCCGTGACGGGAATCATCTCGGCCGTGGCATTGAGCTTCATCGTGCAAGAGCCGAGTGGGATCATGGAGTGGGCGAGCGAGAGATCGCGTGACTCAAGCTCTTTCATATAGCGAAGCATCTCCGTCTCGCTGTGATAGCGAGAAAACACTTCGTGCGTGAGATACTTGCTCGCGCGCAATGCAAACGCGGGGATGTCCAACTTGGCCGAAGCACTCAGCTTTACGGGCGACTCGCTCACGCCGAACACGCCGTACAGATCTGCCACATCTTCGAGATGCGATCGCTCGTCGAGCGCGACGGCAAGGCGCGTGGCTGAGAGTTTGCGCAGGTTGATCTTCTTGCCGGCAGCGGCCTTGTGCCACGCCGCAATTTGGGCTTCTGTCGCCTCCACGCACACGGTGTCGAACACGTGATTGTGAACGACTTTGATGCCTGCAGTCTGCAATCCTACCTGCAACATTCGCGCCATCGTGGCCACGTATTCACCGATGGCGCGAATGCCCTCTGGGCCATGGTACACCGCGTACATGCTGGCCGTGATGGCGAGCAATGCTTGCGCAGTACAGATATTGCTGGTGGCGCGCTCCCTGCGAATATGCTGCTCGCGGGTTTGCAGTGCCATGCGGAGCGCGCGCTTGCCATGCGCATCTACCGAGACGCCGATGATTCGCCCGGGCAATTTGCGCACATGTTCTGGCGTGGTTGCAAAGAACGCTGCGTGTGGACCGCCATAGCCTAACGGCACGCCAAAACGTTGCGTGGAACCCACACATACATCCGCGCCAAACTCGCCCGGTGGCGTGAGAAGCGTGAGGCTCAGGATGTCGGCAGCGACGATGAACAATGCCTTGGCGGCATGCGTCTTGTCGGCAAGTGCGCGGTAGTCGCAGATCTCGCCGTCGGTGCACGGGTATTGGACCAACACACCAAAGCAAGCTTGCTTGTCGAGCTCGGCCGACGGACTTGCGCTCACCACAATCTGGGCACCGATCGCTTCGGCGCGGGTGCGCACCACATCCATCACTTGCGGGTGACAGCTTTCGCTCACCACGAACGCGTTCGCGTCGCTGTTCGCCCGCGAGGCATGTGCAAGCTGCATGGCCTCTGCGGCTGCCGTGGCCTCGTCGAGCAGAGACGCATTGGCGATGGGCATGCCGGTGAGGTCGCACACCAACGTCTGGAAATTGAGCAGCGCCTCCAAGCGGCCCTGCGAGATCTCAGCTTGATACGGCGTGTACTGTGTGTACCAGGCAGGGTTTTCCAGAATGTTCCGGAGAATCACCGCAGGCGTCACGCAATCGCTGTATCCTGCACCGATATAGCTGCGCCACACTTGGTTCTTTTCGGCAAGCTCGTTTGCGCGCGCCAGCAATTCGACTTCGGTCATCGCGTCGGGCAAGCGAAGCCCAGCGCGTATGCGAATCGCATCAGGCACTGTTTGAGCGACGAGCTCCTCCATCGACGCCGCGCCAATGGTGCGCAGCATCGTGGCTTGCTCGGCCTTGCTTGGGCCCAAATGCCTAGAGACAAAACGATCGGGGTGCGTGAGACGGAGCGTCATGGTGAGGCAATAGCTATCACGAAATCGATGCAAGGCGTCAGCGACGACCTATACATTCCCGGTTGAATGCACTGCTATCGGCCTGCTGCGTTCGGGTCGCTCAGTAGCGAACCTCTCGCAGAGGCACTGCACGTGCAAATTCGTTTATGGGGTCGCGGTGGAGATGGCGCTACACAACCGCATTCCCGATATGCAAGCGGCTCTAAAGACATACGAGCGTCGCGTGCACTGACGTTGAGTGCGGCACTCACTTCCAGCCACGATCGGCCGTCGGTGCGGATATGGCCGAGGACTCGCCGCTCACAGACTTAAAGTCGGGCAACATGCGCTGCTGCTTGACGCAGTTCC